>NZ_JAHZSO010000033.1:0-4541 GCF_028421345.1 Escherichia sp. S10b | reverse complement strand
CTGAGCAGCACCGGTGATCATGTTTTTAACATAGTCGGCGTGCCCCGGGCAGTCTACGTGTGCGTAGTGACGGGTCGGGGTGTCGTATTCAACGTGAGAAGTGTTGATGGTGATACCACGAGCTTTTTCTTCCGGCGCGTTATCGATCTGGTCGAATGCGCGAGCAGCACCGCCGTAGGTTTTAGCCAGTACGGTAGTGATTGCAGCGGTCAGCGTTGTTTTACCATGGTCAACGTGGCCGATAGTACCGACGTTAACGTGCGGTTTTGTACGTTCAAACTTTTCTTTAGACATCGATTGTCCCTCTAAGACACGGATAAATCGGTGATATCACCACATCAACCAGGCAACATGCCCGACTTGTTGAATGCAATAAACAGAAGGGAAAAACAGGGAGGAGAAAAGAAGTGGTGCTGATAGGCAGATTCGAACTGCCGACCTCACCCTTACCAAGGGTGCGCTCTACCAACTGAGCTATATCAGCACATCTTGGAGCGGGCAGCGGGAATCGAACCCGCATCATCAGCTTGGAAGGCTGAGGTAATAGCCATTATACGATGCCCGCATCCTGGAACTCGGCTACCTGATTTTCATTCTGCACTGAATATCGAGAGAAGCTCTCTTTATTCGAGCCGGTAAGCGAACTTATCGTCTCGGGCTACGCCATCGCGTGGCCGAAATTGGTGGTGGGGGAAGGATTCGAACCTTCGAAGTCTGTGACGGCAGATTTACAGTCTGCTCCCTTTGGCCGCTCGGGAACCCCACCGGACTTGATGGTGCCGACTACCGGAATCGAACTGGTGACCTACTGATTACAAGTCAGTTGCTCTACCTACTGAGCTAAGTCGGCATCAAGTAGCGCGCATTCTATGGAGACATGCGAGTTCATGCAACTAAAAAATTGCATAATTTGTTTTATTGGTCACATTTTATGCGACACGATGAAGAAACAGCCGAACGGAGGGCAGATTAGCACACTTTTTCAACATCATTGTGCTCAACAATGCGCTCCTGCTAAACCATAATTCTTTTTATCAGATGGAATATCTGTCACATTGCTTTTCAACGATAGCTTCCTGGCAGAGATTTTTTCTTATTATTCCTCCCCATCTGGTGTTACCCTCCTGCCCATTAACCCATTCAACAGAACTGTGACGCGCCATGGCAAATATCGCTTTGCCGATAGAGCTATGACCGCCAGAAACATGCTTATGAGTATAAAAGAGCAAACGTTAATGACGCCTTACCTACAGTTTGACCGCAACCAGTGGGCAGCTCTGCGTGATTCCGTACCTATGACGTTATCGGAAGATGAGATCGCCCGTCTCAAAGGTATTAATGAAGATCTCTCGTTAGAAGAAGTTGCCGAGATCTATTTACCTTTGTCACGTTTGCTGAACTTCTATATAAGCTCGAATCTGCGCCGTCAGGCAGTTCTGGAACAGTTTCTTGGTACTAACGGGCAACGCATTCCTTACATTATCAGTATTGCTGGCAGTGTCGCGGTGGGGAAAAGTACAACCGCCCGTGTATTGCAGGCGCTATTAAGCCGTTGGCCGGAACATCGTCGTGTTGAACTGATCACTACAGATGGCTTCCTTCACCCTAATCAGGTTCTGAAAGAACGTGGTCTGATGAAGAAGAAAGGCTTCCCGGAATCGTATGATATGCATCGCCTGGTGAAGTTTGTTTCCGATCTCAAATCCGGCGTGCCAAACGTTACAGCCCCTGTTTACTCGCATCTTATTTATGATGTGATCCCGGATGGAGATAAAACGGTTGTTCAGCCTGATATTTTAATTCTTGAAGGGTTAAATGTCTTACAGAGCGGGATGGATTATCCACACGATCCACATCATGTATTTGTTTCTGATTTTGTTGATTTTTCGATATATGTTGATGCACCGGAAGACTTACTTCAGACGTGGTATATCAACCGTTTTCTGAAATTCCGCGAAGGGGCTTTTACCGACCCGGATTCCTATTTTCATAACTACGCGAAATTAACTAAAGAAGAAGCGATTAAGACTGCCATGACATTGTGGAAAGAGATCAACTGGCTGAACTTAAAGCAAAATATTCTACCTACTCGTGAGCGCGCCAGTTTAATCCTGACGAAAAGTGCTAATCATGCGGTAGAAGAGGTCAGACTACGCAAATAATTTTCAGGGGAGCTAATGCTCCCCTTTCTTATTTTTCTGCACTACGCAGGGATATTTCACCGCCCATCCAGGGTTTTATTATTCCATCCTGCTCAAGCAATAAAGCGCCCTGTTTGTCTATTCCGCGTGAAATGCCAAATATTTCTTTATCACCAATGATAAGTTTCACTGGGCGATTAATAAAATTATCCAGCTTTTCCCAGCGCGAAAGATAAGGTGCCAATCCTTCTTGTTCGAAGAGTTCCAGCGCCGCGCGTAATTCACGTATTAGCATGGCCGCCAACGTATTACGATCGAGATTGATCCCCGCTTCCTGCAGCGTGATCCACCCCTGATTAACGACACTCTCTTCAACACGACGCATTGCCATGTTGATCCCGGCTCCAATGACTATTTGCGCCGCATCGCCGGTTTTGCCAGTCAGCTCCACAAGAATGCCTGCCAGCTTGCGATCCTGCAGATAGAGGTCATTAGGCCATTTAACACGAACTTTATCTGCACCCAGCTTGCGTAATACTTCCGCCATCACGATACCGATAACCAGACTTAAACCAATAGCCGCCGCCGGGCCTTGTTCCAAACGCCAGAACATCGACAAATATAAGTTTGCGCCAAAAGGCGAAAACCATTTCCGACCCCGGCGACCACGGCCAGCCTGCTGGTATTCTGCAACGCAGGCATCGCCCGATTTAAGCTCTCCGATACGATCAAGAAGGTACTGATTCGTGGAGTCAATAACTGGCAGCACGGCTACACTACCGCCATCCAGCTGACCCAATATCTGTTCAGCATTAAGTAACTGGATGGGCTCAGGCAGGCTATATCCTTTACCCGGAACGGTAAAGACATCAACGCCCCAGTCACGCAGTGTCTGAATGTGTTTATTAATAGCCGCCCGGCTCATTCCCAGCGTTTCACCCAACTGCTCGCCAGAGTGAAATTCACCGTTCGCTAACAGGGCAATCAATTTCAGTGGCACGGTGTTATCCTTCATGAAATTGTCTCCACTGCGCTCACTTCACCTGATGCACCAATAAAGCGGACTTCAGGCTCAAGCCAGACATTAAATTTTTCACCCACTTTTTGTCTTACATGGTGTGCCAGTTGCACCACATCTTCGCTTTTTGCATTGTCTTCATTAATGAGAACTAACGCCTGTTGACGGTGCACCGCAGCCCCACCCATTTGCATCCCTTTTAGCTGGCACTGATCAATAAGCCAACCTGCTGCCAGTTTTACTGAACCACCCGCCTGGGGGTAATTTGGTGCTGTTGGAAATTGCGCCAGTAATGCTTTAGCCGTTTCGGCAGATACAACAGGGTTTTTGAAGAAACTACCGGCATTGCCATTCACTTTTGGATCAGGGAGTTTGGTGGTGCGCATATGACACACCGCATTAAATACTTGCTGTGGCGTTACTGTTGTAGGATCCAGACGAGTTAAGTCACCATACGTTAGTACAGGTTGCCACTCTTTTGGCAGACGCAGACCTACGGCTACAATGGCGAAGCGATCCTGGTATTCATGTTTAAAAATACTGTCGCGATAGCCAAAACGGCACTCTTTGGCAGTTAAGCGCACTTGCTTGCCTGTCGCCAGTTCAACACAATCAACATAAGCGCAAACTCGCTGTAATTCTACGCCATAAGCACCAATATTCTGGATAGGTGATGAGCCGACACAACCAGGAATTAATGCCAGATTTTCCAGACCAGGCATACCTTCCTGCAAAGTGTATTTTACCAGGCGATGCCAGTTTTCTCCGGCTCCTACATGTAAATACCACGCATCAGGTTCATCATGAATTTCGATACCTTTGATCCGGTTGATGATCACCGTGCCGCGATAGTCTTCCAGAAAAAGTACATTACTTCCTTCACCCAGAATAAGAACGGGTTGTCCTTCTGCGGTTGCATACTGCCAGGCATTGAGTAATTGTTGTTCGTCTTCGGCACATACAATGTGCTGAGCATTATGATCAATGCCAAATGTGTTCCAGGGTTTTAAGGAGTGGTTCATAGCTGCTTTCCTGATGCAAAAACGAGGCTAGTTTACCGTATCTGTGGGGGGATGGCTTGTAGATATGACGACAGGAAGAGTTTGTAGAAACGCAAAAAGGCCATCCGTCAGGATGGCCTTCTGCTTAATTTGATGCCTGGCAGTTTATGGCGGGCGTCCTGCCCGCCACCCTCCGGGCCGTTGCTTCGCAACGTTCAAATCCGCTCCCGGCGGATTTGTCCTACTCAGGAGAGCGTTCACCGACAAACAACAGATAAAACGAAAGGCCCAGTCTTTCGACTGAGCCTTTCGTTTTATTTGATGCCTGGCAGTTCCCTACTCTCGCATGGGGAGACCCCACACTACCATCGGCGCTACGGC
>NZ_JAHZSO010000032.1:0-40753 GCF_028421345.1 Escherichia sp. S10b | reverse complement strand
GCTGGAAGACTACAAAGCCTCCCTGAAATATCTCAGCGATCACCCGAAACTGCAGGGTATTGCCCAGCAGAACAGCTTTAAACACACCTGATAACATAACGTTGTAAAAACCGAATGCCCAGCCTTTAAAAAAACAGCTGGGCATTCGGTTGCTTATTAATCGCAATAATATATTGGCTGTCTATTCATCGTGTTGATAAGATATATGTTATATGAATGTTTATTAAATGTAGCGATTGCCTTTAATGTCACGAAAAGGGATTATTTGCTTGCTATTAATTTCACTGCGTTCTTAAACACGTTTTTGTATTATAAATCCAGTCATCCTGCCCGTAGAACATCACACATTATCATCCTGTTCTCCCGCTTCGTTTAAATTTATTTATCAATCAATTTGACTTAAGAGGGCGGCGTGCTACATTAATTAACAGTAATATGTTTATGTAATATTAAGTCAACTATGCAATCATTACATGGGAATTGTCTAATTGCGTACGCAAGACATAAATATATTCTCACCATGGTTAATGGTGAATATCGCTATTTTAATGGCGGTGACCTGGTTTTTGCGGATGCAAGCCAAATTCGAGTAGATAAGTGTGTTGAAAATTTTGTATTAGTATCAAGGGATACGCTTTCATTATTTCTGCCGATGCTCAAGGAGGAGGCATTAAATCTTCATGCACATAAAAAAATTTCTTCATTACTCGTTCATCACTGTAGCAGAGATATTCCTGTTTTTCAGGAAGTTGCGCAACTATCGCAGAATAAGAATCTTCGCTATGCAGAAATGCTACGTAAAAGAGCATTAATCTTTGCGTTGTTATCTGTTTTTCTTGAGGATGAGCACTTTATACCGCTGCTTTTGAACGTTTTGCAACCGAACATGCGAACACGAGTTTGTACGGTTATCAATAATAATATCGCCCATGAGTGGACACTAGCCCGAATCGCCAGCGAGCTGTTGATGAGTCCAAGCCTGTTAAAGAAAAAATTGCGCGAAGAAGAGACATCATATTCACAGTTGCTTACTGAGTGTAGAATGCAACGTGCTTTGCAACTTATTGTTATACATGGCTTTTCAATTAAGCGAGTCGCAGTGTCCTGTGGATATCACAGCGTGTCGTATTTCATTTACGTCTTTCGAAATTATTATGGGATGACGCCCACAGAGTATCAGGAGCGATCGGCGCAGGGATTGCCGAACCGTGACTCGGCGGCAAGTATTGTTGCGCAAGGAAATTTTTACGGCACTGACCGTTCTGCGGAAGGAATAAGATTATAGAATTTTACTCAGACATAAAAAAAACCCGGCATAGGGGACCGGGAAGAGGATAGTCTGCCGTCTCCAGACTAATAAACCGTTATAACACTCCCTGTTGGCACGGGAAACTTTGTGCTCTCAGTAAGTTAAATATAACTTTTACTGGAAATAAGATCAGCCATTTTTTTATAAACATAAGCTATACGCTGTGCGAAAATATATTCGTGCTGCATTTACTTATTATCAATTAACTGTTATGCAAAACTACTTTGTGGATAAATTTTGGTCCTACCAAATCTGGCAGTTTTTGCGCTAAGAAACAGTCTGGCAACATTTCATTAGTATACTGAAATTGAAATAATCGCAGTATGAAATATAAGGGATAATCATGACTCATGTCTGCTCGGTGATCCTCATTCGTCGTTCATTCGATATTTATCATGAACAGCATAAAATATCGCTGCATAACGAGAGTATCGTGCTGCTGGAGAAAAATTTGGCAGACGATTTTGCGTTTTGTTCACCGGATACGCGACGACTGGATATCGATGAGCTGACAGTTTGCCATTACTTACAAAATATTCGTCAGCTACCACGCAATTTAGGGTTACATAGCAAAGACCGTCTATTAATTAACCAGTCACCCCCCATGCCGCTGGTGACGGCGATTTTTGATAGCTTCAATGAATCCGGGGTAAATTCACCGATACTGAGCAATATGCTCTACCTTTCCTGTTTATCGATGTTTTCTCATAAGAAAGAACTGATCCCCTTACTTTTCAATAGCATCAGCACTGTTTCAGGAAAAGTTGAACGCCTTATTAGCTTTGATATCGCCAAACGTTGGTATCTGCGCGATATCGCGGAAAGAATGTATACCAGCGAGAGTCTCATCAAAAAAAAGTTGCAGGATGAAAATACCTGTTTCAGTAAAATATTACTCGCTTCCAGGATGTCGATGGCCAGACGATTACTCGAGTTACGTCAAATTCCTCTGCATACTATTGCAGAAAAATGTGGCTATAGCAGTACGTCGTACTTTATAAACACATTTCGACAATATTATGGTGTAACGCCACATCAGTTTGCGCAACATTCGCCAGGTACCTTTTCCTGACATATTTTGCATTTGAATATTGGTCAGGATCTCACACCTGCTTCATGTGAAACTCTTCCCTGATGATTTCTGCCGGGCTACCGGCTAGTTCTCTTTCGCAGTTTGCCAGGCGGTATAGGTATTTTCAGGAGGAAAAGACTCGGCATGTTTGGGATTATTAAGCTGACAATTCATACGATTACGGGAATGTGGGTCAGTATTGTGCTGTTCAAATTGATGACGAATGGCTGGAGTGGTTTCTACTTTCAGTGCTGTGTACTAAGCCTGGTATTCCTGACGGTTAGCTGGTTGTTGAGTGGTGAATGGTTAGCAGGAAAGAGTAAGGCTGAACCTTCACGTTCAACCTTACTCTCATTTACACGTTACGCTTTTTTAAAGCGGGCAAAGAGATGTTCCACTACAACGAAAAAGACCGGAACGAAGTAAATTGCCAGCACTGTTGCGGCAAACATCCCGCCCATCACGCCGGTACCTACCGCGTTTTGCGCGCCAGAACCGGCACCATGACTGATAACCAGCGGCAGCACGCCGAGAATAAAGGCCAGAGAGGTCATCAGGATTGGGCGTAAACGCATCCGCGCCGCTTCGATGATTGCCTCTATCGGCGTTTTCCCTTCTTTCTGCATCATCTTAACGGCAAATTCGACAATCAGGATGGCGTTCTTGGCGGAAAGCCCGATGGTGGTCAGCAAACCAACCTGGAAGTAGACGTCATTACTTAAGCCGCGCAGATCGGTGGCCAGTAATGCGCCAACGACGCCTAACGGAACAACCAACATCACCGAGAACGGAATTGACCAGCTCTCATAGAGTGCGGCGAGGGCGAGGAACACCACGACCAGTGAAATGGCATACAGTGCAGGAGCCTGGTTTGAGGATAACGCTTCCTGATACGACAGTCCGGTCCATGAGTAGCCGACGCCTGCCGGAAGTTTAGCGACCAGGTCTGCCATAAATTTCATAGCGTCACCGGTACTTTTCCCGGCCGCCGCTTCACCTAAAATCTCCATTGACGGGATGCCGTTGTAGCGTTCCAATCGCGGTGAACCATAGGTCCATTCGGTAGACGAGTAGGCAGAAAGCGGTGCCATCGTGCCAGAGGCGTTGCGTACATACCATTGGTTGATGTTATCCGGCAACATACGGAACGGCGTGCCTGCCTGGACATACACTTTTTTCACCCGCCCCTGGTTGAGGAAGTCGTTCACGTAGCTGCTGCCGAAGGCGGTGGAAATTGTCTGGTTGATATCAGACAGCGCCACACCCATTGCCTCAGCTTTCGCGGCGTTGACGTTCACTTTGAACATCGGCGTATCTTCCAGGCCGTTCGGGCGTACCCCGGTGACCTGGTCAGGCGATTGCGCTGCCAGTGATAACAGCTCGTTTCGTGCCTGGGTTAGTTTTTCGTGCCCCAGGTTACCGTTGTCCAGCAGTTCCATATCAAAACCTGACGCGGTACCCAGTTCAGCCACCGCGGGTAAGTTGAACGGGAAGACGACGGCTTTATTGATACTGCTTAACGCAATCATTGCCCGCTGAATGATCGCGGTAACCGAGTTTTCCTCACCGACACGTTCAGACCACGGCTTGAGACTGATAAACGCCAGGCCGTTGTTTTGCCCCTGGCCGCTGAAGCCAAAGCCGCCAACGGTAAACACCGACTGAACATTATCTTTCTCTTTTGTAAGATAATAATCCGTCACCTGTTGCAGCACTTTCGTGGTGTTAACCATGGTGGCACCGGAAGGTAACTGCGCGGTGGTCATAAATACCCCCTGATCCTCTTCTGGTAAGAAAGAGGTCGGTGTACGCAGGAACAGCACCGCCATCCCGGCGCAAATCAGCAGGTAGACCACCATGTAGCGACCGGTACAACGCAACAGCGAGCGGGTGCTATCGGTATAGTGCTGAGTTGATTTTTCAAACAGCGTGTTGAAGCGTGCGAACAGGGCGTTAGGTTTGTGACCGCCTTCCGGCGCGGCTTTCAGAATGGTGGCGCACAGGGCAGGGGTCAGGCTCATTGCCACAAATACTGAAAGCAGCATGGAGGAGATCAGCGTGATGGAGAACTGGCGGTAGATCTCCCCGGTTGCGCCGCTCATAAAGGCCATCGGCATAAACACTGCGGAAAGAACAACAGCAATACCGACCAGCGCACGTTGGATCTGCCCCATCGATTTATGCGTCGCTTCCTTCGGTGGTAGCTTATCTTCCGCAATGACACGCTCGACGTTCTCCACCACCACGATGGCGTCATCCACCAGTAACCCTATCGCCAGCACCATCCCGAACATAGTTAACGTGTTGATGGTGAAACCGACCGCCGACAAGATCGCAAACGTCCCGAGAATAACCACCGGTACGGCAATCGTCGGGATGATTGTGGCACGGAAATTCTGCAAAAACAGATACATGACCAGGAAGACGAGGATGATAGCCTCAACCAGTGTTTTAAAAACTTCCTGAATAGAAATTTCGATAAACGGCGTGGTGTCGTAAGGATAAACCGTCTTCAGACTTGCGGGGAAATAGGCTGATAAGCGGTTCAGCTCCTCTTTGACTGCCCGCGAGGTATCCAGGGCGTTTGCTCCGGTAGCCAGTTTGATGGCGATCCCGGCAGCAGGTTTGCCGTTATAGCGCGCCACGGTGGAATAATCTTCCGCTCCAAGTTCGACGCGGGCGACATCACGCAGCAGCACTTGCGAACCATCTTGCTGAACTTTCAACAGGATTTTGCCAAATTCTTCCGGCGTTTGCAGACGCGTCTGCACAATGATCGAGGCGTTTAGTTGCTGGTCTGCCGCCTGTGGCATGCCACCCAGTTGACCACCGGAAATCTGGTTGTTTTGCACCTTAATCTGGGAAATAACATCGGAAGGTACCAGATTGTATTTATTGAGTTTTTGCGGGTCCAGCCAGATACGCATGGCGTACTCGGAACCAAAGAGCTGTACGCTACCAACGCCCGCGGTACGGCTTAGCGGGTCTTTGATATTAGACGCTACATAGTCCGCGATATCGTACTGGTTGAGGCTGCCGTTATCAGAAATAAACGCCGCTACCATCAGAATATTACTGCTCGACTTATCAACGCTAATCCCCTGCTGCTGCACCGCTTCAGGTAATGAAGGCATAGCGAGTTGCAGTTTATTTTGCACCTGAACCTGTGCGATATCAGGAGATGTCCCAGTCTCGAAGGTCAGAGTGATAGAGGCATTACCCGCCGCATCACTGGTTGAAGACATGTACATCAGGCCATCAAGCCCATTCATATTTTGCTCAATCACCTGAGTGACCGAGTCTTCTACCGTTTGCGCATCGGCACCTGGATAGGTAGCGCTGACGGTAATGGTCGGTGGCGCAATCTGCGGATACTGCGCAACCGGTAAGTTCATGATCGCCAGACCACCTGCAAGCATCATAATAATGGCAAGTACCCAGGCAAAAACCGGGCGATCAATAAAATAGTTAGCCATGAAAGTCCCCTTAAGCCTGCAACGTTATTGTTTCGATTCGGTGCTGGCGTTTTCCTGGCTGGAGGAAATTGCTCGTGCTTTGATACCCGGACGAATGCGTTGCAAACCGGAAACGATCACCCGATCGCCAGCCTGCAAGCCAGAGGTGACAACCCACTGGTCGCCGATGGCTTTGCTGGCTTCAATTTCGCGTAGCTGCACAACATCGTCTTTATCCAGAATGAGCGCCGTTGCTTTACCCTGGGCGTTGTGGGTGACGCCTTCCTGCGGCACCAGTAATACATTCTGGCGGCTACCTTCATCCACTAATGCCGTGACGTACATGCCAGGCAGCAAGTCACCATTTGGGTTGGGGAAAATCGCCCGTAACGTCACGGAGCCCGTGGTTTCATCCACCGTCGGGTCGGAGAATTTCAGCGTGCCGGTCTGGCTGTAGCGTTTACCATTTTCCAGATTGAGCTGTACTGGCGTACTGCCCTGAACCTGTTTGATTTGCCCACTGGCGACCTCTTCTTTCATGCGTAAGAAATCTTGCACCGACTGCGTGAGATCGACATAAATCGGGTCCAGACGTTGTACGGTAACCAGCGAATCTGCCTGATTAGCGGTAACGAGTGCGCCGACGGTCACCGACGATTTCCCGCTGACGCCCGTAATCGGCGAGGTGACATTCGCGTATTGCAGATTGATCGTCGCCTGTTCAACAGCCGCTTTGGCGACGGTGACATTGGCTTCTGCTTCATTCAACTGGGTGCGCGCGGTGTCGTAATCCTGACGGCTAACGTAGTTGGTCTTCAGCAACGATGCCTGGCGGTTAAAGGTGATGCGGGCATTGCTGGCGGTAGAGAGCGCTTTCGCCAGCGAGCCTTTGGCGGAGTTTAGCTCGGCCTGTAAAGGTGCAGGATCAATCTGATACAGCGAATCGCCCTGGTTCACTTTATCGCCTTCGATAAAGTTGCGTTTAATGATAATACCGCCCACCTGGGGACGTATCTCGGCAACTTCATAAGGAACGGTTCTACCGGGCAATTCGCTCAACACATTGACCGAACCGGGGGAGAGTGTGACGACACCGACCTCAGGCGTCATGGCGGCGGCGTTTTCCGCCGATTTGTCATCGCAGGCGGTGAGCATCGCGCCGCAGAATAACAACGGTATTAACAGCTTTCTTCTTCTGTTCATTTTAGTCCCTGAAAATTCTTGAGAAATAACGGTTCTTTAAATTGCGCGCGAGGAGAGATATGAGGGATTTACAGACCAGCGGCATAGTGGGGTTGTCAGCCAGTAAGGTGGGATACAGGTATAGTGATCGACATGGTGAGGTCAACGACAAAAAAAATGTTGCCGTTCTGCCAACAGTTCCTGCCAGCATTCGGGCAACGAAGGGTTCTACTGGTGGATACACATACCAGGGGAATAAAGTCGTTTTAGCCTCTCCTTTAGTAATCACCGGGGGTAATGAAATCAGCATCTGCATCCCTCGTCATGCCAGCCATCAATTTCAGTTGCTTATGTCCTGACTAAAAATAAGATGTGATACCCAGGGTGACGATGTCGCTCATACGTCTTAGTTTCAGCTTGTACATAATGTTGAATTTCTGAATCTTTAATGTTTGTTGCGAAATATTGAGCGTCGACGTGATATTGCTTTCATTTTTATTTTTCAGAATCAGTTGCATAATTTTGAACTGATTATGTGAAAAACATAATTGTGAATTCTTATGGGGCAAGTGTTTACCATAAGTAATCTCAAGAAGATTTTTGATACTTTCTTTGCGGCTAACAAAATAAATAGGCGCTTTAGCTTTTAGTTTACTGATGTGATAAGGTGCCAAAACAATAATTCTCTCGGCATCTAATTTCTCCAGAAATTTAATCGCTTCTTCATCAAGGATATGATTGTGATAGGTATCAATGATAACCTTGAAGGGTTTATTGCCTACTTTTTTGATCTCTGACAGGGAATTGATTTTTATCATTTCGTGATTATCTTTCAACTGCCAAAAGCCCTGTAAAAGAAAAGAATCTTTCGTCATGAGAAAAATCATAACTTGCTCCTTAGCCGTTATCGTTTCGAACATGTCATCCTTTTCATTATTTACATCCTTGTCCGAATCGTTGTTCAATATAGTAAACGCCTATAAGAAATTTGCCCTTCGTGAACTAATACGTCTATTAACACTAATCAATACTTCAGATTTATCCATCACGCACTCCATATATTGATCCTAAGTAAGATTCCTGGTTGTTATCAGTTTGTAAACAGTAAACAAAAAGTTAACGTTTGCGGATTACTGCCCAAGAATAAGTTATCAATAACCAGTTTGTGATCTCTGAAGAATATTACTAAAGTTAAAATGTAATCCGATTTAAATATCGAGTCTCCTTGTTTCGACTTAAGCTGGCAATTGGATTGCCAGCTTTCTTTTAACGCATTGAAATTACCTGAGTAAATAACGCATTCATGTCTTCAGGTTTTTATATAGCGTCTGGAGACACGGATATTTATGCAATGTAATCAATGCCAGTTGCAAAAAAATGAACCCGGATTACTTATTTAACCGCCCATAGCATCAACGCTTACGGAACTCTTTGTTCACTTTCCCACTGCACTTTTAAAACATTAAACCTGACTACGGAAAATATCAGCCATGATAATGTTTGAAATGGCTAATTTGCCATGGAGTGAAAAAAATTAGATGAAATTCAGTAGGTTGAAATAATCACTAGCAGGTAATTATTTCAATGATAGTGCGCAATTGATCTACAACGCTGCGTAGCGGAGAGAGTATTAATCGGATCATAGTCACATCAAGTGACTATGATCCGGGTGACAACCGGGATAATTATTGCTGCTTAACGAACAAACTGGCGAAGCTGAACAGGCTGGCGGCGCTAAATATCAGTTCAATTCCCACCAGTGTGGAAACCAGCGTTACAGACACCATCGGCGTTGCACCAAGGAATATCCAGGCAATGACGATATCCAGCACACCAATAACGAGCTGTAGCCAGCTGCCTTTCATTGAACGCTGACGATACCAACTCATCAGGCGAATAACCCCTGCAACACAGAACAAACCGGCAATAAATGCCGCAATGGCAAAAATGCCCAGCTCCGGTGCGCGGATGAAGAAATAGCCGATCAATAAATAGGCGACTGCGACGAGGAAACCGGATAATACCGGCCAGAAATTATGACTGCGGTTGCTGAATAACCCGACAATAAGCGCAATGCCCGAGCAGATTAATAATGCACCCACTACTGTGCTTAAAATATCGCCAGAGACGAACGGGAAACTGATACACAGCAACCCGACGATAAACAACAGCACGGCAATAAACTGGATTGCTCTGCGATGTTTTTTAAGCATCTCCAGATCAAACTTCAAAATTGTTGCCTTATCTATATATAACATAGAACCACCCTATAAAATTAAGAAGAAAATCCCCTGCTATCAATCTATGCCAAAAACGCGTCTAAGAATGCAGTCGATTTAATAAAAATTTCCTAATTACAGTATCTGATGCATCTGTAACTCATTGTATTGAAATAAAAATATCTGATTTTGATATTTTCTATCAACATGACATATACAGAAAACCAGGTTATAACCTCAGTGTCGAAATTGATTCGTGACGGCTCTTTCACTTTATAGTTGAGGATATTACGATGAAAAAAGTATTAGGCGTTATTCTTGGTGGTCTGCTTCTTCTGCCAGTTGTAAGCAATGCAGCGGATGCGCAAAAAGCAGCTGATAACAAAAAACCGGTCAACTCCTGGACCTGTGAAGATTTCCTGGCTGTGGACGAATCCTTCCAGCCAACTGCAGTTGGTTTTGCTGAAGCGCTGAACAACAAAGATAAACCAGAAGATGCGGTTTTAGATGTTCAGGGTATTGCAACCGTAACCCCAGCTATCGTTCAGGCTTGTACTCAGGATAAACAAGCCAACTTTAAAGATAAAGTTAAAGGCGAATGGGACAAAATTAAGAAAGATATGTAATTCCGGGAATGCGTTACATCGTACTTCCTTGCATATTGAACAGGCCGGAATATCTTCTTTAAAAGCAGCTATTCCTCCTGTTCATATATAATCTCTATATTGAATGGGTTACAAAATGAATATTTCATCTCTCCGTAAAGCGTTTATTTTTATGGGCGCTGTAGCGGCTTTGTCACTGGTGAACGCACAATCTGCGCTGGCAGCCAATGAATCCGCTAAAGATATGACCTGCCAGGAATTTATTGATCTGAATCCAAAAGCAATGACCCCGGTTGCATGGTGGATGCTGCATGAAGAAACAGTATATAAAGGTGGCGATACCGTTACTTTAAATGAAACCGATCTCACTCAAATTCCTAAAGTGATCGAATACTGTAAGAAAAACCCGCAGAAAAATTTGTATACCTTCAAAAATCAAGCATCTAATGACTTGCCGAATTAATGAGGTACAAGTAAAAAGGAGTAGCAAGTTGAGCCATCTTGCTGCTCCTTTTTGCATTTTTATATGACAGCAGAATTTATTATACGTCTTATACTCGCGGCAATTGCCTGTGGCGCTATTGGCATGGAAAGGCAAATGCGCGGCAAAGGAGCAGGGTTACGCACACATGTATTAATTGGCATGGGAAGCGCCCTGTTTATGATTGTTTCGAAATATGGTTTTGCTGACGTGCTGTCTTTAGATCACGTCGGGCTCGACCCCAGCCGTATTGCTGCTCAGGTGGTGACGGGCGTCGGGTTTATCGGTGCAGGTAACATTCTCGTTCGTAACCAAAATATTGTAGGTCTGACGACGGCAGCGGATATCTGGGTGACCGCCGCCATAGGTATGGTTATTGGCAGCGGTATGTACGAACTGGGTATTTATGGTTCAGTGATGACCTTGTTGGTGCTGGAAGTCTTCCATCAATTAACCTTCCGCCTGATGAACAAAAATTACCATTTACAGCTGACATTAGTGAACGGTAATACGGTATCAATGCTCGACTGGTTTAAGCAGCAAAAAATAAAAACGGATTTAGTTTCGTTGCAGGAAAATGAAGATCATGAAGTGGTCGCCATTGATATCCAGCTTCATGCCACAACGTCGATAGAAGACCTGTTGCGATTATTAAAAGGTATGGCAGGGGTGAAAGGCGTTTCAATTAGCTAATCTGTGTGGCAGCGTAGCCAGACTCACCGTAAGCCTGAAATTCACACCAGATAATCAATATGCTGATGGCGTACCAGCTCATTGATCCGCTTAAGATTGAGGATCATCATGATATTGTGTTTATGGCAGTAGAACGTTTTTAGCGATATTTTCAGTTTCTCCAGAATATCTTCCGTTGTCATTTGATTCGCAATGCAGCTCAGAACCTGATGTTGCTTGCGCGAAAGTGACACATTCGCTTCAGGCACAGAGCAGTAACTGCCATTGATGAGTGCGACAAAATCAATGATAGTGATAGTCCGCGGAACAAAGGTCACCGGTACTTTCCCCAGACAGCGTTTAATATTAAAGGGGGAGAAAATAATCACATGGACAGGTTTTAATCGTTCAATTTGAGTGAGAAAATTAGAATGAAATACATTATTCATTAATGTATCAATAATGACGAAGGCATTCTGATGCAACATTACGTCGATCTCTTCTTCGTTCTGTATATGAACGACATTACCTTTACTCAGAATGTTTTTCATCGCGGTGAAGAACATCGTATCCCTGGTAATTATAAGAAACATAACCGACTCCTGGTGCGGACATTAACTTTATAATCAGTTTGCCAAAGGTAATTAACAGGACAGGGCTTATAATAATAATAGTTAGCTTACTGTATATTAATTTTATGTAATACATGATGCAGATGCTGAGAAAGCATCTGCATCTTTCGGTGGTGTTATTTGACCAGCTCAGGTGTTACCTGACTCACCGCATTGGTGTAGTAAGGCGCACCCCAGCCCGGTTCCGGCCAGAATGCACCATAGCCGTAATCCCACAGGTTATAGGTGGTATTAACCACTTCTCTCAAATGCCACACCTGGATGCCCTGCATATTCACTTCCAGGAAGTTATACGGGACTTTATTGATAAAGCCTGGTTGTTCACCCTGAATGGTACCGAGGATGGTAACAAAGTGATTACGATAGTTCACTGGATCAAGGAAGCCGCTTTGTCTGGCGAGCAGTCGGCCCTGATAGTTGGCTTCAATATCAGGCTTCGCATAGCTATCCAACGGTAATACAGCGATTTCTAACAACGTATCCGTTTTGCCATTGATAACGTTGATAACCTTCCCACCAAAGCGCGCTTGTTGACCAACATATAACCCCGGCTGGTTATGAACAGCAACAAAACTTTTTTGAATATCAGGTTGGTTATTGCCTTTGATATTTTGCGGAATTGAACTACATGCGGCAAGCAAAAATGAAAGGCTGAGGATGAGTGCACCTTTTGTCATGTTCATGTTACTATCCTTATCAACAAATATTAAAGCCATAATAGATATTTCTTTATAGTTTTCATCTGATTCTGAGGTGATATGCCTGATAGTAACGTAAACCTGTCTGATGTTTATATCCCTTTTGTTTAGTTCAATTCCATTGATTTTGGGGCGTGGCATGAGTATCCATCGCCCCATAATATAATCCTTTGTTTTAAAATTACATAAAATCTATTTTTATTCAATGATTATAAAGTGCTAATAATCAATATTATGGTATTATATTCTGATAATGATTTGATAAGCGAATTCTTTTGCCAGATGGTATTTCTATTTCCACCCCATAATTTATATCTTTTTCATTAGGCAGATCTCTCTTTAAATAAAAGGGGTATGAAATCTTTTCGGGTTGAAGTGTCTCGTAATGAAATGCTATGAATTCATTTTTAGACATTGTTGCCCATTTTTGAATTTTATTGTATAGAGAGGGTGTTGTAAACTCTTGAAGTTGTTTATAACATATTTTTTTGAACTCTTGCTTATATTTTAATATGTCATCAAATGAAAGATTCACTACCTTTGCCTCTAAGAAATCAATTATTCTCGAAGCAATTTCCGCTTTCGCGCGTAAAGAGTTGTCATTAATAGTTAACAATGTAGAAAACAAGCCATTGATTTGTTTGTCAAGATGTTGTTCATATTTATGTAGTTTGGGGATGGGATTTTCCTTGTGTGAAAAAATAGTGTTAAATAAATTTGCGTCAGTGAAATTTATATTAAGTAGATCTTCAAAATAAAAATTTGATAAGGTTAGGACTAGCCTAGACATATCTTGCCCTGTCATGTTGAAATCAATAAAGTCGCATCCAGCAAGGGCTTCCATCCTATTTTCATTTTCACTGTGCTCAATATACAGCTTCGCCATTTTTAAGTACAAGCTTTGAATGTCTCTTATATCAGTTGGTAAGTCAGCTCGTTGCCCAGCAAAATTTTTATTATCGGAAGAAACGGTTTGGACACTGAATATTTCGGGTATTCCTTCTTCTACGAGAATTTTAGTTATGATTGGATTGTTGGGTTCTGGATTAACGACAACAATGATTTGACATACAGAATCCTTATCCTTTTCGTATCTAATGTTATGAATCTGATTAAGTATTGATTGTGTCTGTTGCGTAAGTGGTGTCGAACTTATCGTTTCAATGTTATTAATAAGACTTACAAGTTGAACCACAACTTTTGAGTAGTCTGCATTTGTATATGTGGTGTTCGTGTGGCATGCATTAATTTGTTGGAGTTGTTGTTGCGCTAAATCAAATTGTTCAGGGTTGTATCCTTCTCCAGAGAATGTGGAATTAATGGGTTGTTGTTCTTCCCAATTATCACAAGGCCACTTCGATGTGTCTGGCGTTTTAACATTATCGGTATTTGTTGTGCAGTTATAAATATCGCCGTGATATGTATTTATTATACCTGGGGTAAAGTCAATTGACATAACATTCCTTATTCATCATCTGTTTTATGCTAAGGTTTTTAAATTGGATAATTAGAACAGGAATGGATTTTCTTCTACACACAATAAATATAATGCGTTATATCTTCCTGATATAATTACCTTTAAATTCCCTTTCATTTCCACCCGGTAATATTTGTGTATAAAAAAAGGCAGTGATAGTATCGTAAAGGAAAACGTTAACAACTATCAAAAAGCGCTCATTTTAAAAAGTTATTTTGTTCTCCGATAGTGTGTGAAGTAATATTTTTGTGATGTTTTAGATGTGTAATAATGAACCAGGTTAAAGTGTATTTAAAAATGTGTTGTATTAGCGACTGAAATCTGCCTTTTAAAAAGGAGGAGGGTACTGAGACAAAGAGTCATTGCTTCTCCGATAAAATGTCAGAGAAGCATGATTACGTGGTTATTGTCTGTTGATGACTTGTTGACCGAGCCGTCATCATTCTCAATGCATTAGTTAAATCATTTGTGATTTTTAAGGATTATCCTGTCTATGATTTTCTATTTAGAAGGATATGGCACTAACTATGCATCTTATAGTTTACTGCTGGCATCTATTTAAAATAGCAATTGAGTCAAATAGCCCATCAAGATAGCCATACCTAATATAACCGTCAGGAATGCAGCTATCATCGGCATTCTGAACATTGATTTAAGTAATATCACTTCCGTCAGGCTTGCGCCGGCACTGCCGATGATTAATGCCATTAATGCTCCCAGACCCATTCCTTTTGTCATCAGAACAGATGCCAGAGGGATAACTGCCTCAGCCCGGATATACAGCGGAATACCGACAACGGCGCTTAATGGGATGGCGAAGGGATTATCTGCTCCTGCATGAGCGGCAATCCACGCTGAGGGAATAAAGCCATAAATAAAAGATCCTATTAATACTCCTAACAAAAGATATGGCAGTACATCTTTAAACTGTTGCAACGCATCTTTGGTGGCTAGTTTTATGGGATTAATACTTACTACAGCTTTGGTACTGCAACAGGTAACTACGGGGTTCTCAATGGCTTTAGCCGCTGGACTACAACAACTCACTTTTATGGGCGTATATGTCGTTCCCGGCGAAGTTTTTGCTAGAGCACAACAATTTGCTGATGAGCTTTTACTGGCAATGATATGACGTTCAAACCCCAGAGAATCCAGGATAATACTGGCAAGAACGGAGACGCCGGCGGCGATAATCGCGTACAACAAGGTGACTTTCCAACCAAAGGTCATCCACATTAGTCCGACGATAATGGGATTAAGTAATGGTGAAACAAATAAAAAAGTGAGAGTCGGACCAAACCCGGCTTTCGCTGACAACAATCCACGTAACATGGGTATTGTCGAGCAACTACAGAACGGGGTAACGGCTCCCAACAGAGCAGCCAGGAGATAGCCTCTCCCTTTTCTGGCCCCCATCATCTGCTGGATTTTATGGTCTGGCACCTTTTGTCTTATCAGGCTGACACCGGCACTAATCACTATAAACAGCAACGAAAGCTCGACGGCGAGAAACACAAACATCTCTGCGGCATCTTGCAGCATCGCAAGCCAACTACTCATACGTAACCTCATTGGATAAATCTATATTTCCAGAATAATCGAAATGAAATTCAGATCAAGATATTTCTGGTATTATCGAAATATCAACCAGACAAAGGGGGTGTCATATGCAGTTGGAAGAAGTTGCTAAAGCGCTGAAAGAGCTAGGTCACCCGACCCGTTTGTTCATATTCAAACACCTGGTCAAAGCGGGGGAGCAAGGTTTGCCGGTCGGTGAGTTGCAAAAGCAGCTTGGGATACCCGGCTCTACACTCAGTCACCATATTTCAGCACTGGTATCGGTAGGGCTGGTTAAACAAAACCGTGAGAGTCGGACGCTGATGTGTGTTTCGCAATACGCAATGCTGGAAGCGATAATTGAATTCTTACGCGAGGAGTGCTGCGTAAATAGCAAAATTGCCTGATGCGCTACGCGCTACAGATTTCATGCCATGCACGGTTTTGTAGGTCGGATAAGACGCGTTAGCGTCGCATCCGACATAAACAAAGCGCACTTTACCAACTATGGGCAGTGGATATCGCCGCTTTATTTCAACCGCTTACCCGCTTCATCAACCACTTTCTCGCCATCTTCCTTGGAGAATGCGCCTTTTTGCGCATCTGGCAGAATTTCCAGCACCACTTCTGAAGGGCGGCACAGGCGAGTTCCCAGCGGCGTCACCACAATCGGGCGATTAATCAGAATCGGGTGCTGAAGCATAAAGTCGATTAACCGATCGTCAGTAAATTTATCTTCTGCAAGGCCCAGTTCCTCATACGGCTCGACGTTTTTACGCAACAGCGCGCGTACGGAAATCCCCATATCGGCAATGAGTTTGACCAGCTCATCGCGCGTTGGCGGTGTTTCCAGATAATAGATAATGGTCGGTTCTGTACCGCTGTTGAGGATCATCTCCAGCGTATTACGCGACGTACCGCAGGCCGGGTTGTGATAAATGGTAATGTTGCTCATATCAATATCTCATTACAAAGTGAAAGAGAGACGTAGCGCCAGCGCAGCCAGCGTCACAAAAAGCACCGGCAGGGTCATGATAATCCCTGTACGGAAGTAATATCCCCAGCTGATAGTCATATTCTTCTGCGAAAGTACGTGCAGCCAGAGTAGCGTAGCCAGGCTACCAATTGGGGTAATTTTCGGTCCCAAATCGCAGCCAATCACATTGGCATAAACCATCGCTTCTTTGATAACGCCAGATGCCGTGCTGCCATCAATGGACAACGCGCCAACCAGTACCGTCGGCATATTGTTCATAATAGAAGAGAGGAAGGCGGTGAGGAATCCGGTGCCGAGCGTCGCGGCCCACAGGCCGTTATCCGCCAGCACGTTGAGTACGCCAGAAAGATATTCCGTTAATCCGGCATTGCGCAGGCCATAAACCACCAGATACATGCCGAGCGAGAAGATGACAATCTGCCAGGGGGCACCGCGCAGGACTTTACCCGTATTAATCGCATGACCGCGTTTAGCGACGACAAATAATATCAGCGCGCCCACAGCTGCAATGGCGCTCACCGGAATGCCGAGCGGTTCCAGGACGAAAAATCCCACCAGCAGAAGCAGTAAAACAACCCAGCCAGTTTTGAACGTAGCAGGATCTTTGATCGCTTCTGCGGGAGATTTCAGCAGCGCCATATCGTAGTTCTGCGGAATATCTTTGCGAAAATAGAGATGTAACATCACCAGCGTGGCAACAATCGCGGCGATATCCACCGGCACCATCACCGAGGCGTATTCGCGAAAGCCGAGGCCAAAGAAATCAGCGGAAACGATATTCACCAGGTTGGAGACAATAAGCGGCAGGCTGGCGGTATCGGCAATGAATCCGGCCGCCATCACGAACGCCAGCGTAGTGCCTTTACTGAACCCTAAAGCCAGCAGCATGGCGATGACAATCGGTGTCAAAATAAGCGCCGCGCCATCATTGGCAAACAGGGCGGCAACGGCAGCACCGAGCAGGACAATCCAGGTAAACAGCAAGCGACCACGACCATTACCCCAGCGTGAGACGTGCAGCGCCGCCCATTCAAAAAAGCCGGACTCATCCAGCAGCAGGCTGATGATAATGACGGCGATAAACGCAGCCGTCGCGTTCCAGACGATATTCCACACCACCGGAATATCACCCGGATGGACCACGCCCGTAACTAACGCCAGTACTGCGCCGAGCGTTGCACTCCAGCCGATGCCTAAACCTTTCGGCTGCCAGATAACCAATACGATGGTCAGGACAAAGATAGCGCCTGCCAGTAACATAATGCCTCCCGGATAAAACACATCTGAAAATTCATATGTGTTTAGCTAAATTTTTAACTGCAAATGTTCTTACTGTCCCCGGAACAGTTTTGTCGAGCCAGGTTGCGGACAATCGCCTGAACCTTTTCCTGTTCACATCGCCAGGCCTCATCAATAATTTTCGCCGCCCATGCTGGAATATGCGGTGATAAGCGGTAATGAACCCACTTACCTTGCTTGCGGTCCAGCAATAGCCCGCTTTCACGCAGCAATGCCAGGTGGCGGGAGATCTTGGGCTGCGACTGGTCGAGAGCAGTGCAGAGATCGCAGACGCATAACTCTCCCAGTTCGCTGAGCAGTAAAACGATGCCCAGACGGGTTTCATCAGCAAGAATTTTGAACAATTGGATGGGTAAAAGAAATGACATATTGCGCTCCTGATTGTTGCAGGTAGTGTCTCTCTTCGAAGCGGATAAGTCAAAAACATATATGACTTAACGAATGTGTAAGTGCAGAGGAAGGTAATAGGTGTGAATTTTGAGTTGGCTATTCATTTGAAAGGAGGTCTGAATCAGGACGTAAAAAAACCGACTTTGCGTCGGTTTTTTACTTTCCAGCCCTGAGTTGGTGGCACTGGCTGGAGTGAGAATGCCATTATCTAACGCATCAATGCTAATACCATACTGAAACTATTGCAAGGACATGCTGGTTTTATAACCTGAATGTACTGTATGATTATCCAGTTAGCTCTGAGGCATTTTCACTCTGGTAATGCGCATAAACGCTTTCAAAGTCCTGGTCAGAAGTACGGGTGGTGCCGTTAACTGATGCTCTGGCCGGAGTGAGAATGCCATTATCTAACAATAGGGCATGCGCCGTGACAGGCAGTGGATGAGTAAGCGGATGCATTCTCACTCCATCGCATGGAGAAAACGGGTGATTGATAAAGCAATCATCGTTCTTGGGGCGTTAATTGCGCTGCTGGAACTGATCCGCTTTCTGCTTCAGCTTCTGAACTGATAGCGGAAACGTAATTAAGGGCTAAGAGCACACTACTCTTAGCCCTTTAACATTTAACGCATTGTCACGAACTCTTCTGCCGCCGTTGGGTGAATGGCGACGGTATTGTCGAAGTCTTTTTTGGTTGCACCCATCTTCAGCGCCACCGCGAAGCCCTGCAACATTTCGTCCATACCAAAGCCAATGCCGTGAATACCGACAATCTTCTCTTCCGATCCAACGCACACCAGCTTCATGCGGCACGGCTGGCGGTGAGTGGTGACGGCGGTATACATCGCGGTGAAAGAGGATTTATACACTTTCACCTGATCGTCGCCATACTGCTCGCGCGCCTGCGGTTCCGTTAAACCAACAGTACCAATCGGCGGATGGCTGAAGACCACGGTCGGAATGTTGCTGTAATCCAGATGCTCATCCGGCTTGTTATTAAACAGGCGTTCAGAGAGACGGCGACCCGCTGCAACTGCCACCGGTGTCAGCTCCACTGCACCCGTGTTATCGCCCACCGCGTAAATACCTTCAATATTGGTGTTTTGATATTTATCGACGACGATATAGCCTTTTTCGTTAGTTTTAACGCCAGCGGCTTCCAGGTTGATGTTGTCATTGGCAGGCTCGCGACCAATCGCCCAAATCAGGCAATCCACCGTTTCACTGCGACCATCTTCCAGCTCCAGCGTCAGGCTACCATCGGCATTTTTCACTACCGCTTTCGGGATGGCGTTGGTGTGCAGCTGCGGGCCTTCGGCGTTCATCACTTCGACCAGCGTTTCGGAAATCATCGGGTCGAAGCTGCGCAGCGGCGCATGTTTACGCACAAACAGATGCGTTTTCGCGCCGAGGCCGTTAATCACGCCCGCCAGCTCAACGGCGATGTAACCCGCGCCAACAACCGCCACGCGCTCTGGCAAAGCAGGAAGGGCGAAGAAGCCATCAGAATCAATACCGTATTCCACGCCCGGAATATCCGGGTGGCTCGGACGACCGCCTGTGGCGATCAGAATATGATCGGCCGTGATGGTTTCGCCGTTTACCTCCAGCGTTTTGGCATCAACGAAGCGGGCAAAGCCTTTGATTACATCAACGTTATTTTTACCGAGCACGTTTTCATAGGAAGTATGAATACGGTCGATATAGGCGGTACGGCTGGCGATCAACGTTTCCCAGTTGAATTTATTGATAGTGGTATCAAAACCATAATCCGGGCCGTACATATGGATCGCTTCACGGATTTGCGCCGCGTGCCACATCACTTTTTTCGGCACACAGCCAACATTTACGCAGGTGCCGCCCAGCTCTTTGGCTTCAATCAGCGCACATTTCTGGCCGTACATAGCCGCGCGGTTGATGGAGGCGATACCGCCGCTGCCGCCGCCGATGGCGATGTAATCATAGTGTTTAGTCATGACAAAGTGTCCTTATCGTTGATTACCGCGATTGTAGCGCGAGACGTAATAGGTGCCAGCAATGGCTGCAATTACTCCGGCACGATCCAGCTTACGGTGGCGTGCCCGGTGCCTGCCGGAACCAGTTTGCTGTGCAGCCACGGCAGCACGTTATTCATCTGCTGTTCCAGTTTCCACGGCGGGTTAATCACAATCATGCCGGAAGCGGTCATGCCACGGCGATCGCTGTCTGGCAGTACCGCCAGTTCAATTTGCAGAATTTTGCGAATACCGGTCGCTTCCAGATCGTGGATCATGCGCTTAATTTGCTGACGCAGCACCACCGGATACCACAGTGCGTAAGTACCAGTGGCGAAACGTTTGTAACCTTCTGCTATCCCGCTGACCACCGCCTGATAGTCGGTTTTCATTTCATACGGCGGGTCGATAAGGATTAAACCACGGCGGGAAACCGGCGGCAGTTTGGCCTTAAGCTGCTGGAAACCATCGGCTTTTTCGACGCGCGCACGGCTGTCTTTCTGAAATTCAGAACGCAGCAACGGGTAATCGCTCGGGTGCAGTTCGGTCAGTTGCAGGCTGTCTTGTTCGCGCAGTAGCTGGCGAGCAATCAATGGCGAACCGGGGTAGTAACGCAACTGACCGCTACGGTTGAAGTGTTTTACCACATTGATGTACGCCTCCAGTTCTGCGGGCAAATCGTCCTGCTGCCAGATACGGGCGATGCCTTCGAGATATTCGCCGGTACGCTCGGCATGTTCGCTGCCTAACTGATAACGCCCGGCCCCTGCGTGGGTGTCGAGATAGAGAAACGGTTTATCTTTCTCTTTCAGCGACTCGATGATCAGGCTCTGAACGGTATGTTTAAGGACGTCGGCGTGGTTGCCAGCGTGAAAGCTGTGGCGATAACTGAGCATGGGTAAAGGTGTTCCGGTAAGTAAAAATCGGCCCGTATTCGGGGCGCACAAAAGCGTATCAGGACAGTATACCGAAAAGAGGCCGCCGCCGCGAAAGCGTAACGTTTCTCATTGAAATTCACTACACTTAACCCCATGCTACACACATTATGTAAAGCGCCTGTTGAGCGCTTCCTTAACCTCTTTAACCAGGACTGCGCGAATGACGAATCCGTTACTGACTCCCTTTGAATTGCCTCCGTTTTCTAAAATTCTCCCGGAACATGTCGTTCCAGCCGTGACTAAGGCGCTGAACGACTGCCGCGAAAATGTGGAGCGCGTAGTAGCGCAAGGAGCACCGTACACCTGGGAAAATCTCTGCCAGCCGTTGGCGGAAGTGGACGATGTGCTGGGGCGTATCTTCTCCCCGGTCAGCCACCTGAACTCGGTGAAAAATAGCCCGGAACTGCGTGAAGCGTACGAACAAACCCTGCCGCTGCTGTCGGAATACAGCACCTGGGTAGGGCAACATGAAGGGCTGTATAAAGCGTATCGCGACCTGCGCGATGGCGATCATTACGCCACGCTGAACACGGCTCAGAAAAAAGCGGTTGATAACGCACTGCGCGACTTCGAACTCTCTGGCATCGGTCTGCCAATAGAGAAACAACAACGCTACGGTGAGATTGCCACTCGTCTTTCCGAGCTGGGCAACCAGTACAGCAACAACGTCCTCGATGCGACGATGGGCTGGACCAAACTCGTTACCGACGAAGCGGAGCTGGCGGGGATGCCTGAAAGCGCGCTGGCTGCGGCAAAAGCCCAGGCCGAAGCGAAAGAGCTGGAAGGCTACCTGCTGACGCTGGATATCCCAAGCTACCTGCCGGTAATGACCTACTGCGACAACCAGGCCTTGCGTGAAGAGATGTATCGCGCTTACAGCACCCGCGCCTCCGATCAAGGCCCGAACGCCGGTAAATGGGATAACAGCAAGGTGATGGAAGAGATCCTCGCTCTGCGTCACGAACTGGCGCAACTGCTGGGCTTTGAAAACTACGCCTTTAAATCCCTTGCCACTAAAATGGCAGAAAACCCGCAGCAGGTGCTGGATTTCTTAACCGATCTGGCAAAACGCGCGCGTCCGCAAGGCGAAAAAGAGCTGGCACAACTGCGCGCCTTCGCCAAAGCGGAATTTGGCGTCGATGAGTTGCAGCCGTGGGATATCGCGTACTACAGCGAAAAACAAAAACAGCACCTCTACAGCATCAGCGACGAGCAGCTGCGTCCGTACTTCCCAGAAAACAAAGCGGTTAACGGCCTGTTTGAAGTGGTGAAACGTATTTACGGCATCACCGCTAAAGAGCGTAAAGATGTTGATGTCTGGCATCCGGATGTACGTTTCTTCGAACTGTATGACGAAAATAACGAACTGCGCGGCAGCTTCTACCTCGATCTGTATGCCCGTGAAAACAAGCGCGGCGGGGCGTGGATGGATGACTGCGTAGGCCAGATGCGTAAAGCTGATGGTTCTCTGCAAAAACCGGTCGCGTATTTGACTTGTAACTTCAACCGCCCGGTAAATGGTAAACCGGCGCTGTTCACTCACGACGAAGTGATCACCCTGTTCCACGAGTTCGGTCACGGCCTGCACCATATGCTGACCCGCATCGAAACCGCTGGTGTTTCCGGTATCAGCGGTGTGCCGTGGGATGCGGTCGAACTGCCGAGTCAGTTTATGGAAAACTGGTGCTGGGAGCCGGAGGCGCTGGCGTTTATCTCCGGTCACTACGAAACCGGCGAACCGCTGCCGAAAGAGTTGCTGGATAAAATGCTGGCGGCGAAGAACTACCAGGCGGCGCTGTTTATTCTGCGCCAGCTGGAGTTCGGCCTGTTCGATTTCCGCCTCCATGCCGAGTTCCGCCCGGATCAGGGAGCGAAAATCCTCGAAACTCTGGCAGAAATCAAGAAACTGGTTGCCGTAGTACCGTCTCCATCCTGGGGCCGTTTCCCGCACGCTTTCAGCCATATTTTCGCCGGTGGTTATGCCGCAGGTTACTACAGCTACCTGTGGGCTGACGTACTGGCGGCAGATGCTTTCTCGCGCTTTGAGGAAGAGGGCATTTTCAACCGTGAAACCGGGCAGTCGTTCCTCGACAACATTCTGAGCCGTGGCGGTTCAGAAGAGCCGATGGATCTGTTCAAACGCTTCCGTGGTCGTGAACCGCAGCTGGATGCGATGCTGGAGCATTACGGCATTAAGGGCTGATCATTCAGTGAAAATCTGCTTAATTGATGAAACAGGCACCGGAGACGGTGCCTTATCTGTTCTGGCGGTCCGCTGGGGGCTGGAGCACGATGAAGACAACCTGATGGCGCTGGTGTTAACGCCGGAACATCTGGAATTGCGCAAGCGTGATGAGCCAAAACTTGGCGGCATCTTTGTTGATTTTGTTGGCGGAGCGATGGCGCACCGACGCAAATTCGGCGGTGGTCGCGGTGAGGCGGTGGCGAAAGCGGTGGGCATTAAAGGCGATTATTTGCCGGATGTGGTGGATGCCACCGCAGGGCTGGGGCGCGATGCCTTTGTGCTGGCTTCAGTCGGCTGCCGCGTGCGGATGCTGGAGCGTAATCCAGTCGTTGCCG
The DNA here is from genome assembly GCF_028421345.1 of Escherichia sp. S10b. Taxonomy (NCBI): domain Bacteria; kingdom Pseudomonadati; phylum Pseudomonadota; class Gammaproteobacteria; order Enterobacterales; family Enterobacteriaceae; genus Escherichia; species Escherichia sp. S10b. The sequence continues at coordinate 17,196 of NZ_JAHZSO010000032.1, read as the reverse complement.
CATTGCTCGACGACGGCCTGGCGCGTGGTTATGCGGATGCGGAAATCGGCGGCTGGTTGCAGGAGCGGTTGCAGTTAATTCACGCCTCCAGCCTGACGGCGCTGACTGATATTACCCCGCGCCCGCAGGTGGTTTATCTCGACCCGATGTTCCCGCATAAGCAGAAAAGCGCGCTAGTGAAAAAAGAGATGCGTGTCTTTCAGTCGCTGGTGGGACCGGATCTTGATGCCGATGGATTACTGGAGCCTGCACGCTTGCTGGCGACCAAACGCGTGGTGGTAAAGCGCCCGGACTACGCGCCACCGCTGGCGAATGTCGCCACGCCAAACGCGGTAGTCACTAAAGGGCATAGGTTTGATATTTATGCAGGTACGCCAGTGTAAAAGTAAACCAGGGTAGCGATAACGCTACCCTGCTTTCTGCAAGAATAATTAATGGCTTTCCGGCGTCGCAATCATGCGTTTCAGCCACGGCACCATCAACAGCATCACTACTGCAACGCCCAGTGTGACCAGACCAATCTTACCAAACACGTTGGTATAGACGGGCAACGTCTCAAGCGGATCGGTAATGTTGTCCGGCACCGCGGTAAATGTTGCCACATAGCCGCCCAGCAAGAACGCGGCAGCCTGCGTCAGGAACCACATCCCGAGAATAAAGCCCATCAAATGCTGCGGCACCAGGGCAGCAATCATCGCCAGGCCAAGGGCGCTAATAAACAGTTCACCTAAGCTCTGGAATAAGTACACCAGCACGATAAACCATGGCGATGTCAGCCCCTGGGCATCCGCAAACCACATTCCCGCAGCTGCAGCCGTCAAAAAGCCCAGAGAGCACATAAACATGCCGAGAGTAAATTTCATCGGCATCGAGAGGTCTTTGCCTTTGTTACCCAGATGCGTGTAAATGCCTGCCAGTATTGGGCTGGCGAGTACCACCCAGAACGGGTTAAGCGCCTGGAAGCTGACCGGGTTGATGGAAAAACCGAGAATTTCATGATGCACGTTGTTGATGGCAAAGAAGTTCAGCGATGTTGGCATCTGGGCGTAGAGAATGTAAAACACCACCGCTTCGAGCATCAGGACAAAGGCGACAAACATTTTATTGCGCCCGGTTTTATCCAGCTTGAATGCCTGACGAAAGAAGATGATGGTGACGACGATGGAGAGAACAATCAGCACCAGATTGGCGACTTCTACGTTGTGCATCAGCCATGCACAGACGAAGATCATCACCACGCTGCCAAGTAATACGTACAACAGTTTGCTGAAGCTCATCGGCTTGAAGTCGGGTTCAGAACCAATGTCTTTCACCATTCCACGACAGGCGATGTAAACCAGTAATGCGATAATTAACCCCGCCCCGCACAGGTTGTAGGTGACTGAATAACCGAATCTATCAGCGATCACAGGGGCCAGCGATAACGCTATCAACGAGCCGATATTGATCGACATATAGAACAGGGTGAATGCGCCATCAAGCCGCGGATCTTTCGGCGGATAGCACTTCGAAAGCAAGCTGGCTGGGTTAGCTTTAAACAGGCCGTTACCGACAGCGATAGTCCCCAGGGCGATGAAAATCAGGTCAGGCTTAAGTAGCGACATGCCGGTCATGAAGTAGCCAATCGCCAGCACAAGTGCTCCGAGAACAATGGTGCGTTTGGTCCCCAGCAGGTGGTCGCCGACATAGCCGCCAATGGAAATGAGGCCATAGACCAGCGCAGCAAAAGCACCAAAAGTGACAAAAGCCTGCTCTTGCGAGAATCCAAGCTGTTTAACGAAGAAAACCGCCAGTACGCCCTGCACGCCGTAGTAGCCGAATCGCTCCCATAACTCGACAAAAAAGATCATGAAAAATGGGCGAGGTTGCTGCAGCATCCCCATGGGTGTTGTTGTATTCATATTTATTAACCTTCCAATACCATCCTGAAAAGTATGAACGCGTAAGGGATAACGCGCGAAAAAGTTTACATGTGTCAGAGATTCTTAATATTGATGCGGTGAATAGATTAATACACTATTACAACAGAAAATAACCAGCTGATCACACTAATGATGGAAAATATGATGGTGTTAAATGTTGTATTGGCAGGAGATTTTGATTGCGTACGCAGATCGTAGGCCAGATAAGGGGTTTACGCTGCATCAGGTAACAAGGCGCGCCAAAAAGCAAAACGCCCGCATATGCGGGCGTTCAGGAACACGTCGTGGGGGGATGATTATTCTTCTTCGTCGCGCAGCGGAACAATCAGCATATCAACGTGAACGGTGTTGATCAGCTGACGTGCGGAAGACATTAGTTTGCTCCAGAAGTCCTGGTGGTGACCACAAACCACCAGATCCATATCGTATTTCTTGATTGCATCGACCAGAACCTGGCCCAGGTCGCCGCTGCCGCTCAGGGTTTCAGTGATTGGGTAGCCTGCATTAGTGGAAAGCTCGGTCAGCGCATGATGTGTCTCTTCAGAGATGCGTTTCTGCATATCACCCAGATTCACATCAATAAGCCCGGTGTATAGGTCAGAGTAGTTTACATCTACGTGGATCAGAGAAACTTTCGCATTGTAGGGGCGAGCCATAGAGACTGCTTTCTCTACCAGAACTTTGCTTTCCGGGGAGAGGTCGACCGCGATGAGAATGTGTTTATAAGCCATAGTGTTACTCCTTCCATAAAGTTGTCGATGACTGGCCAGCTAGCGTTTCTTGTGCCGTTACGTCACCCGCGTCCTGCGAACTACGTGCGCGGGGCTAACCCAGCCGTAAAGATTCAGTGTTAAGACCATCCTTACCTTATAGCGACCCGGATGATCCGTCAATCCGCCTTGCTTACTCGTTAGATAAACAAATTTTCGACATGAATATATTGATAGTGGTTAACCTTCTGGAAAAAAAACAACCTGATCTCCTACACTATCTATAGAGCCGCTCGGATGTTGGTCACCACAAAAGCGGTTTCTCCAGGACCTGGTGTTAACTGATTGGCAGCGTATCGGGAGCGGTAGCCCCGGGGTGGAACTCCGCGGGCAGGTCGCCGGGGAGGAGGTATGATAAGCACCGTCGCATTATTTTGGGCTTTATGTGTCGTTTGCATTGTTAACATGGCGCGCTATTTCTCATCACTACGCGCGTTGTTAGTGGTACTGCGTAACTGCGATCCATTGCTCTATCAATATGTTGATGGAGGGGGCTTTTTTACCTCACATGGCCAACCCAACAAACAGGTGCGTCTCGTTTGGTATATCTATGCCCAACGTTATCGCGATCATCACGATGATGAGTTTATTCGCCGCTGTGAGCGGGTGCGTCGGCAGTTTATTCTGACTAGCGCATTGTGTGGTCTGGTGGTGGTCAGCCTGATTGCATTGATGATTTGGCATTAAGCACTTCAGCAATAATAACGCATAAAAAAAGCGGGCCAGTAAACTGACCCGCTCGTTTTGGTGCGTACGATTACAGGAACTGCAAGGAGAGCCAGTACAGCCCGCCGGAAAGCAGTACCGCAGCCGGAAGGGTAAACACCCAGGCCATCAGAATACTGGTTACGGTTTTACGCTGTAAGCCGCCGCCATCTACCACCATCGTCCCCGCGACAGAAGAGGAGAGTACGTGAGTAGTGGAAACCGGCATCCCGGTATAACTCGCCAGGCCGATAGACACTGCCGCCGTCATCTGGGCAGACATCCCCTGAGCGTAGGTCATGCCTTTCTTACCGATTTTCTCACCGATAGTCGTTGCCACACGGCGCCAGCCAATCATCGTACCGATACCTAACGCCAGCGCGACCGCCATGATGATCCACACCGGTGCATACTCGATGGTGCTAAGCATGTCAGACTTCAGTTTCTTCAACAGGCGCTGATCGTCAGCACTCACGCCAGGCATCTTCACCACTTTGTCGATAGTGTCAGAAACGCACAGCATAATGCGGCGCATCTGGCTACGTTGATCAAGCGACAGCTTGTCGTAGCTTTCCACATCGGTGGTCAACATACCTTTCAGGCGGTTGAGCGCGTTAATGGTATTCGACGGATGGCAGTGGAACTCCGCAGGTTGCGTTGCGCCAGCTTCCGGAGCCGGTACTAACTGATCAGCACCGGTAGCCTGTTTGAGCAGCGCAGGATGCTGCTCAAAGTAAGCTTCGACGTTGTTGATGGCATCACGGGTACGGGTGATTTCGTAGCCAGTGGCATTCATGTTCACCACGAAGCCTGCTGGCGCGACGCCAATCAATACCAACATAACCAGACCAATGCCTTTCTGACCATCGTTCGCGCCGTGCGAAAACGCCACGCCGATAGCGGAAAGGATCAGCGCGATACGCGTCCAGAACGGCGGCTTTTTCTTGCCGTCTTTCTTTTCACGCTCCGCTGGGGTCAGGTGGATACGGGCGCGTTTCTTGGTGCCGCTCCAGTAGCGACGCAGCAAGAAAATCAGACCGCCAGCAAACACCAGGCCGACAATAGGGGAAACGATCAGAGAACCGAAAATACTTAATACTTTCGGGATATTGAGTGCATCCACCACTGACGTCCCGGTCATCAACGCATTGGTTAAACCAATCCCGATGATCGCGCCAATCAGCGTATGAGAGCTGGATGCAGGTAAACCAAAGTACCAGGTACCCAGGTTCCAGATAATCGCCGCCAGCAACATAGAGAACACCATGGCAAGGCCATGAGACGATCCCATATTAAGCAGCAGATCCGTCGGCAGCATATGCACAATGGCATAGGCAACACTCAGACCACCCAGCAAAACACCCAAAAAGTTGAACACCGCCGCCATAACCACGGCGAGCTGAGAACGCATCGCGCGGGTATAGATAACGGTTGCCACGGCGTTGGCTGTGTCATGGAAACCATTGATGGCTTCGTAGAACAGCACAAAAGCCAGTGCAAGCAATAATAACAGCCCGGTATGCAAATCCAGGCCAGCAAACAAATGTAGCATAGGACGTTACGCCATTTTGAGGACATGAACGCGGCGCATTATCAGTGACTTTCGCGGCGCGGGCAAAGTGAAATATAGACTTTTTTTGATTTGCCTCCTGTATGGATTTCACTCAAAAAATAATTATCTTATATAATTCAGGCAAATACTTCCTTTTAGTAATATTGATGCTGGTGCGACCACTGAGGAATCTTTACAATTCACGCCCGTTTTTTCTAAGAGGAGCGCAACGTGGAAAGGTTTGATGCCATTATTATAGGCGCTGGTGCGGCGGGTATATTCTGTTCTGCGCTGGCAGGTCAGGCAGGACGCCGGGTTCTGCTGATCGATAATGGTAAAAAACCAGGGCGCAAAATCCTTATGTCTGGCGGTGGGCGCTGCAACTTTACCAACCTTTATGTCGAACCAGGCGCTTATCTGAGCCAGAATCCGCATTTTTGTAAGTCTGCACTCGCGCGTTTTACCCAGTGGGATTTCATTGATCTGGTCAATAAACACGGCATCGCCTGGCACGAGAAAACGTTAGGACAACTCTTCTGCGATGACTCCGCGCAGCAGATTGTCGACATGCTGGTGGATGAGTGCGAGAAGGGCAATGTAACCTTCAGATTGCGTAGCGAAGTGCTGAGTGTGGCGAAGGATGAAACAGGCTTCACGCTTGAACTGAACGGCATGACTGTCGGTTGCGAAAAGCTGGTCATCGCGACCGGTGGGCTGTCAATGCCGGGGCTGGGCGCGTCGCCGTTTGGTTATAAGATTGCCGAACAATTTGGCCTCAACGTGCTGCCGACCCGCGCGGGTCTGGTGCCATTCACTCTGCATAAACCGTTGCTCGAAGAGTTACAGGTGCTGGCGGGCGTGGCGGTGCCTTCCGTGATTACCGCTGAAAACGGCATCGTTTTCCGTGAGAACTTACTCTTCACCCATCGCGGCTTGTCTGGACCGGCGGTGTTGCAGATTTCCAGCTACTGGCAACCGGGTGAATTTGTCAGTATCAATCTGCTACCGGATGTGGATCTCGAAACCTTCCTGAATGAGCAGCGTAACGCACATCCGAATCAGAGCCTGAAAAACACACTGGCGGTTCATCTACCGAAGCGGTTGGTTGAACGCTTACAGCAACTCGGGCAAATCCCGGATGTTTCGCTAAAACAGCTCAACGTGCGTGACCAACAGGCACTGATTAGCACATTGACCGACTGGCGCGTACAACCCAACGGCACTGAAGGCTATCGCACTGCCGAAGTGACGCTCGGCGGCGTGGACACCAACGAACTCTCTTCACGGACGATGGAAGCGCGCAAAGTGCCTGGGCTGTACTTCATCGGCGAAGTGATGGACGTTACCGGCTGGCTGGGGGGCTATAACTTCCAGTGGGCGTGGTCGAGTGCGTGGGCTTGTGCGCAGGATTTGATTGCAGCGAAGTCGTCCTGACCTGTTACCTAAAGATGAAAATTATTAGAGCCGCATTAAAAATGAGCTAATTTTGATAGTGGCTATCTTGTGATTATTTTCTAATGAGCCCGTGAACTGAAACCCTCCAGGCTTAATATAAGGTGGAAGGAAAGGTGATTGAAAACTCACCCAGTGGCCAGATCTTTATAAAATATGAACAGGTTGAAAAAAACAGTAACTTTGTTGTTTTTTTATCCTTAACCACTATGCATTAATGCTGCGTTATTTCATGATGCCTAAGAAAAACCAGCGTTACGCAAATGGTCAACGCTGGTTTTATCCGGTACGTTGCAATTATTTTTTAGCAGAACCTGCTTCTAATATTGAAACGATTGAGAACAACGTAAAGCATACCGCTCCTAAACCGACCAAAACCCGCGAAGGAATAAAATATCCCATGTCGGTCTGCGCCATTTCCGCAAGAAACGATGCCAGGAAAAGGCAAAACAGGCAGGTGAAGACGGGAATCATCGGTATTCTGTTGGCTAACGAACAGGTACGTCTCCATACCAGTGCCAGTAGCCAGACTTTTGAGAATATGCTGTAACAGATCATTCCGAGGCAAATAAGAATAATGCCGGGAGCCAGTCGGGCGCTTGCATCGGAACTGACTAAGACGTATATCCCCTGCAGTACCGTGATTGAGCCGAGAAAAATAACCCAATAACACCACAGCCAGTGTTCTTTAGTTGAAAACGTATTACGTGTTTGATGGACAATTGTGGCAACAAGGCCAATTAGACAGGCACAGATTGCGGTTAACCCAAGCAATACGTGACCCGCGACATAATGCGGAGTTATGTCAGCACTACGTAACAGCGTAATAGACCAAATGAAACCGAGCAGGGTGAGTAAAACGGGAACGGCAATGAGGCAATTACCGATTAATGAAGAATAAGCCTGTACCGGCGTTCCATCGCTCTTGCTCCCCGCTGCATTTTTGGGAATGAGCAGAAAGTGACCGGATGACGCTGCCACCGTCGATACACAGGCGGCAATCATACCAACGCCGAAAATAACATGGCCGGCGACAAACTCGTCTGCCATCACATCATTGCCTGCTAACAGTGCCCAACCCCATATCATGGTGATAATTGACCCCGCATAGCCAATAATGGGGAACAATGTATTGTAAAACGTATTAACGCCGCGCGTGAGCTGCGAAATGATAATAAATGCGGTAGTGAATAATGCCAGGCATATGGCCGCCAGAGAAATCAGCACATGACCCGCGACGAAATACTCGCTTTGCCCTGAACTTTCCAGCACAAAGCCACCTAACGCGATGCAAATTAATCCCATAATCAAAGGGATTAATTTGAAAAGCCACCCGATATATATGTTCACTTTAAACTCCTCAGGTATCCCTGCTAATAATGAAATGTGCATTAATGATAATTTCAGCCTGTTAATATAACGACGAGATATCATTAAAGACAAATGCATAGCATAACTATAGCGGGGTTTACTGTGCCGAGTGCCATTTTTTACCGGTTAAAAGGCCATGATAAATAAATATTTATCCTAAGATTAATTCTTATTCTGTTGTTTTTTTTACAATTATCTTCCAGGGATGGATTGTTTTCCATTATTTAGTAAAAGACCGGATAGTCTCGGTGCTTAAAATCATCGAACATATAAGTATTATTGCTTTGTATCATCGTAAATATGTCTTTCAGACATGTATTGTTTATTTTGTTACTAACAAGTAAAAATATTACAGGTTATTTATGAAAGTATTTCACAATATATTTAAGCACTTCTCTTCAAACCATCAAGATAAGCATTCAGATAAAGTTAACAGTCATCAACACCATGGCAAGGTTGATAAAAAATATCGATCAAACACAGTTTAAGTTAATATGCTGAATGACTTTTCGCAAATAGATAACGATTTAGGCCTGAATATCATCTATTTCCTGCAACATGGTCACTGGAGGGTAAATGAACATAGTCTTCAGATGGAGAAAATATGGTTTTACAATAGTGAGCCATCTATAGATATTCAAGAATATAATAGTTTCGCCAAGAATACTACTAACACGTTTATCTTTACAATTATACCAGACAATAACTATGTGATAAAATTATCGTCTCCCATTACCGTTACGATTGAGTGTAAGGATGGTTATTATTTTATTAATTTCTCCGGAGATAAATCAGACATAATTTATAAAGTTAATGGCCTTTCTATCATACCTGAAAATTTCTTTACTCTTCTTAGCGGTAATTTTAAAGCTGACTGGCGTTGGGATGTCTCTAAAGAGACGTTTCCTAAGGATAAGTTTGATAGCTATGTTAAATCTGTGTTTTCTAAAATAGACTTTTATAAACACTGTGGTGTGATTAACCCACAAAATGCCAACACGGCTTATTTTGGCGATACAGATGGAAGAGTAGGCGCTGTACTTTATGCATTGCTCGTTTCAAGGCATATAGGCATCAGGGAAAAGGGTTGGAGTTTATTATGTGAATTATTAAAACACGAAAACATGGCTTCATCTGCATACATACATAAAAATAATAAATTGCTCTACAATTTATTAAATACGAGAGACATGATATTGAATGAGTTGCATCAACATGTTTTTTTAAAGGACGATGCGATAACCCCTTGTATCTTCCTTGGGGATCATACAGGCGATAGATTTAGTACTATTTTTGGTGATAAATATATCCTTACTTTGCTAAATTCTATGCGAAATATGGAGGGTAATAAAGATAGCCGTATTAATAAAAATGTCATCGTTCTGGCTAGAAATCATGAAATCAATTTTAATGGTAACTATACTGCATGACTAGAAAATTATAAACTCTCTGCCGGTGATACGTATAACTTAATTAAAACGCTCGATGTTTGTCATTATGACTCAGAAAGGAAAGTTTTAACCAGTCATCACGGAATAATAAGAGATGAAGAAAAAAATGTTATTGTCTCGGTGCTTTGCAGGTTCCATTTAATCAGATGAAAAATCCTACTGATCCTGAGGAATTAGCCAATATTTTTAATAAAAAACATAAAGAACACATGGATGATCCTCTATTCCATCTAATCCGAAGCAATACTTTGAAACCCACACCTGTATATGCTAATTATTTTGATAACACTACTGATTTCAGACCAGCACGTAAACGTATCTTCATATATGGGGAGACACTCAAAGGTGAAGACCCCAGCAAATACATTAGACAAAAATATGGGCATCATGGGGTCGGGGTAGATCAGAATCAACAATTTGATAATGGTATTATGGGGCTAAATTCCCTGAAGGAAGCACGTGATAAAAATAATAAAATAATTTATTCCTCAGGGCTTAGTTGTTTTCAATCTCATTAAAACTCCATGAATACGGTGGTATGTCTTTTTAATCCTGCCAGTATTTCATAGGTTTTCTTAATCGATTGTAGAGGCATGTTCTGATGACGCCTCTACAATCTTTAGGGACTTTCTCTGCTATGAGATAAGAAATTTCATATTATGCTTTAAGGCTGAATGATTTGTGCAAAATATAATTATTTTTCCATCGAACATGAGGTGTATGTCATAAGATTAAATGTTAACTATGCATTCCTCGCGGTGAATTATATGAGGTAAAAGATGAAAATTGGAACTGTGGCAGGCACTAACGACAGTACAACGACAATCGCAACAAATGATATGGTGCAAGAGCATGTTACTAACTTCACTAAAGAACTGTTTGGGTATATTGCAAATGGTATAGGTGATGATATATCAAGTATTGCCAGGACAATGCTCGGTGAAGTTGTGGAAAAAATTGATGATTGGCAAATAGAACGTTTCCAACAATCTATTCGAGATGACAAAATATCATTTACCATACAAACGAATCATTCAGAAAAATATAGTATGCTATCGGACATGCGCGCTCATATTCTACGTAGGGATAATAATTATCAGTTTATTGTGACAATTAATAGTAAAAATTACGGCTGCTATCTTGATAATACCGATATTAATTGGTGCAGCATTGTTTATTTACTTAATAATATGACAGTAAATGATGATGCTAATGATGTTGCAGTTACTGAGTCGTACAAACCCGTCTGGGACTGGAAAATATCGCAATTCAATGTATCTGATATTAAATTCGAAACAATGATAAACCCCCAGTTCGCTGACAGAACCTATTTCTCCAATTGTTCACCTGTTGATCCCACAAGTACCAGACCAACCTATTTTGGCGATACCGATGGCTCAGTCGGTGCAGTTTTGTACGCGCTTTTTGCAACGGGACATTTGAGAATCATGGCTGAAGGAGAAAATTTCCTTAGCCAGTTGCTTAATATAGAAGATGAAGTTCTCAACGTATTGCTAAGGGAGAACTTTAATGAGCAACTTGACACTAATGTTAATACAATAATCAGTATTCTGAACAGAAGAGATATAGTTTTAGAAAGTCTTCAGCCTTATTTAGTTATTAATAAAGACGCTGTGACGCCATGTACGTTTCTTGGCGACCAAACCGGCGATCGATTTAGTAATATCTGTGGCGATCAATTTATCATCGATTTGTTAAAACGCATAATGAGTATCAATGAAAATGTTCATGTATTAGCTGGAAATCATGAAACGAATTGCAATGGTAACTATATGCAGAACTTCACGCGTATGAAACCACTTGATGAGGATACCTACGCTGGGATAAAAGATTATCCTGTATGTTTCTATGACCCCAAATACAAAATAATGGCAAATCATCATGGGATAACTTTTGATGAGCAGCGAAAACGTTACATTATAGGACCGATAACAGTCTCTATTGATGAAATGACCAATGCTCTCGATCCGGTCGAATTAGCGGCAATTATCAATAAAAAGCATCATGCTATAATTAATGGCAAAAAGTTTAAAACTAGCCGGGCTATCTCTTGTCGATCCTTTAATCGTTATTTTTCTGTTTCGACAGATTACAGACCTAAACTTGAAGCACTATTAGCATGTTCACAAATGTTAGGTATAAATCAAGTTGTTGCACATAACGGAAATGGTGGAAGAGAATGTATAGGTGAAACGGGGACAGTTTTAGGTCTTAACGCCCGTGACAGTAAACATGCTGGAAGAATGTTCAGCATGCATAATTGCCAAATTAACCCTGGTGCAGGGCCTGAGATAACCACTCCCTGGAAGTCTTACCAGCATGAAAAAAACAGAAATGGACTTATGCCTTTGATTAGAAGGCGCACAATGTTACAGCTCTGAACCATAGACAACATGAATATTAATGTTACTATCTGGTTGAGACTGTTGATAAAACGTAAAAAGGAATGCTCTGTTCCTGCAACTGAACAGGCGTGAAACGCTATCCAACAGGATGGATACCGTTTTGTCAGCCAGTTTTATAGATCACACTTATGAGTATGCGTGTTTCATTTACGGCCAGGAATGCTGATGATGACAACATTACTACCCGTTTTCACTAAGCCTTCCCCGTTGGCGCTCAATGCTCTGCGCGCTGGTCGTATTTGCCGTTTCCTTCTTATCCCGGATGGAAGAATCCGCTGAACGTCGTTCGGCGGCAGTTGTAACACGCGTCGTTTGCTTACAGGGATTATGGCGGGTCGATTATGGATAAGAGTAAGCGCCATCTGGCGTGGTGGGTTGTCGGGTTACTGGCGGTGGCGGCTATCGTGGCGTGGTGGCTGTTGCGCCCGGCAGGTGTGCCGGAAGGCTTTGCTGTCAGTAATGGGCGCATTGAAGCGACGGAAGTGGATATTGCCAGCAAAATTGCCGGGCGTATCGACACCATTCTGGTGAAAGAAGGCCAGTTTGTTCGCGAAGGTGAAGTGCTGGCGAAGATGGATACTCGCGTGTTGCAGGAACAGCGACTGGAAGCCATCGCGCAAATCAAAGAGGCACAAAGCGCCGTTGCTGCCGCGCAGGCTTTGCTGGAGCAACGACAAAGCGAAACTCGTGCCGCACAGTCGCTGGTTAATCAACGCCAGGCAGAACTGGACTCCGTAGCAAAACGTCATACGCGTTCCCGTTCACTGGCCCAACGAGGGGCTATTTCTGCGCAACAGCTGGATGACGATCGCGCCGCCGCTGAGAGCGCCCGAGCTGCGCTGGAATCGGCGAAAGCTCAGGTATCGGCTTCTAAAGCGGCTATAGAAGCGGCACGCACCAATATCATTCAGGCGCAAACCCGCGTCGAAGCGGCACAAGCCACTGAACGGCGCATTGCCGCAGATATCGATGACAGCGAACTGAAAGCCCCGCGTGACGGACGCGTGCAGTATCGGGTTGCCGAGCCAGGCGAAGTGCTGGCGGCAGGCGGTCGGGTGCTGAATATGGTCGATCTCAGCGACGTCTATATGACTTTCTTCCTGCCAACCGAACAGGCGGGCACGCTGAAACTGGGCGGTGAAGCCCGGCTGATCCTCGATGCCGCGCCAGATCTGCGTATTCCTGCAACCATCAGTTTTGTCGCCAGTGTCGCCCAGTTCACGCCAAAAACCGTCGAAACCAGCGATGAACGGCTGAAACTGATGTTCCGCGTCAAAGCGCGTATCCCACCGGAATTACTCCAGCAGCATCTGGAATATGTCAAAACCGGTTTGCCGGGCGTAGCGTGGGTGCGGGTGAATGAAGAACTTCCGTGGCCTGACGACCTCGTGGTGAGGTTGCCGCAATGACGCATCTGGAACTGGTTCCCGTCCCGCCTGTCGCGCAACTGGCGGGCGTGAGCCAGCATTATGGAAAAACCGTTGCGCTGAACAATATCACTCTCGATATTCCGGCCCGCTGTATGGTCGGGCTGATTGGCCCGGACGGCGTCGGGAAGTCGAGCTTGTTGTCGTTGATTTCCGGTGCCCGCGTCATTGAACAGGGCAATGTGATGGTGCTGGGCGGCGATATGCGCGACCCGAAGCATCGCCGCGACGTCTGCCCGCGCATCGCCTGGATGCCGCAGGGGCTGGGCAAAAACCTCTACCACACCTTGTCGGTGTATGAAAACGTCGATTTTTTCGCTCGCCTGTTCGGTCACGACAAAGCGGAGCGGGAAGTGCGAATCAATGAGCTGCTGACCAGCACCGGGTTAGCACCGTTTCGCGATCGTCCGGCAGGGAAACTCTCCGGCGGGATGAAGCAAAAACTTGGGCTGTGCTGCGCGTTAATCCACGACCCGGAACTGTTGATCCTTGATGAGCCAACAACGGGGGTTGACCCGCTCTCCCGCTCCCAGTTCTGGGATCTGATCGACAGTATTCGCCAGCGGCAGAGCAATATGAGCGTGCTGGTCGCCACCGCCTATATGGAAGAGGCCGAACGCTTCGACTGGCTGGTAGCGATGAATGCCGGAGAAGTGCTGGCAACTGGCAGCGCCGAAGAGCTACGGCAGCAAACGCAAAGCGCTACGCTGGAAGAAGCATTTATAAATCTGTTACCGCAAGCGCAACGCCAGGCGCATCAGGCGGTAGTGATCCCACCGTATCAACCTGAAAACGCAGAGATTGCCATCGAAGCGCGCGATCTGACCATGCGTTTTGGTTCCTTCGTTGCCGTTGATCACGTTAATTTCCGCATTCCACGCGGGGAGATTTTTGGTTTTCTTGGTTCGAACGGCTGCGGTAAATCCACCACCATGAAAATGCTCACCGGACTGCTGCCCGCCAGCGAAGGTGAGGCGTGGCTGTTCGGGCAACCGGTTGATCCAAAAGATATCGATACCCGCCGTCGGGTGGGCTATATGTCGCAGTCGTTTTCGCTCTATAACGAACTCACCGTGCGGCAAAACCTTGAGTTACATGCCCGTTTGTTTCACATCCCGGAAGCGGAAATTCCCGCAAGAGTGGCTGAAATGAGCGAGCGTTTTAAGCTCAACGACGTTGAAGATATTCTGCCGGAGTCATTGCCGCTCGGCATTCGCCAGCGGCTTTCGCTGGCGGTGGCGGTGATTCATCGCCCGGAGATGTTAATCCTCGATGAGCCTACTTCTGGTGTCGATCCGGTGGCGAGGGATATGTTCTGGCAGTTGATGGTCGATCTCTCGCGCCAGGACAAAGTGACTATCTTCATCTCCACCCACTTTATGAACGAAGCGGAACGTTGCGACCGCATCTCACTGATGCACGCCGGAAAAGTGCTCGCCAGCGGTACACCGCAGGAACTGGTTGAGAAACGCGGAGCCGCCAGTCTGGAAGAGGCATTTATCGCCTATTTGCAGGAAGCGGCAGGACAGAGCAACGAAGCCGAAGCGCCGCCCGTGATACACGACACCACCCACGCGCCGCGTCAGGGATTTAGCCTGCGCCGTCTGTTTAGCTACAGCCGCCGCGAAGCACTGGAACTGCGACGCGATCCGGTACGTTCGACGCTGGCGCTGATGGGAACAGTGATCCTGATGCTGATAATGGGTTACGGCATCAGTATGGATGTGGAAAACCTGCGCTTTGCGGTGCTCGACCGCGACCAGACCGTCAGTAGCCAGGCGTGGACGCTCAATCTCTCCGGTTCCCGTTACTTTATCGAACAGCCGCCGCTCACCAGTTATGACGAGCTTGATCGTCGGATGCGTGCGGGCGATATAACGGTGGCAATTGAGATCCCTCCCAATTTCGGGCGCGATATCGCGCGTGGTACGCCTGTGGAACTCGGCGTCTGGATCGACGGAGCGATGCCGAGCCGTGCCGAAACGGTAAAAGGTTACGTGCAGGCAATGCACCAGAGCTGGCTACAGGATGTGGCGAGCCGACAATCCACACCCGCCAGCCAAAGCGGGCTGATGAATATTGAGACGCGCTATCGCTATAACCCGGACGTAAAAAGCCTGCCAGCGATTGTTCCGGCGGTGATCCCGCTTCTGCTGATGATGATCCCGTCAATGCTAAGCGCCCTTAGCGTGGTGCGGGAAAAAGAGCTTGGGTCGATTATCAACCTTTACGTGACCCCCACCACGCGTAGTGAATTTTTGCTTGGTAAACAGTTGCCATACATCGCGCTGGGGATGCTGAACTTTTTCCTGCTCTGCGGCCTGTCGGTGTTTGTGTTTGGCGTACCGCATAAAGGCAGTTTCCTGACGCTCACCCTGGCGGCGCTGCTGTATATCATCATTGCCACCGGAATGGGGCTGCTGATCTCCACCTTTATGAAAAGCCAGATTGCCGCCATTTTCGGAACGGCGATTATCACGTTGATCCCGGCGACACAGTTTTCCGGGATGATCGATCCGGTAGCTTCGCTGGAAGGGCCTGGACGTTGGATCGGCGAGGTTTACCCGACCAGTCATTTTCTGACTATTGCCCGCGGGACGTTCTCGAAAGCGCTGGATCTGACTGATTTGTGGCAACTTTTTATCCCGTTGCTGATAGCCATCCCGCTGGTGATGGGCTTAAGTATCCTGCTGCTGAAAAAACAGGAGGGATGATGCGCCATTTACGCAATATTTTTAATCTGGGTATCAAAGAGTTGCGCAGTCTGCTCGGTGATAAAGCGATGCTGACGCTGATTGTCTTCTCGTTTACGGTGTCGGTGTATTCGTCAGCGACCGTTACGCCAGGATCGTTGAACCTCGCGCCGATCGCCATTGCCGATATGGATCAATCGCAGTTATCGAACCGGATCGTTAACAGCTTCTATCGTCCGTGGTTTTTGCCACCGGAGATGATCACCGCCGATGAGATGGATGCCGGACTGGACGCCGGACGCTATACCTTCGCGATAAATATTCCGCCTAATTTTCAGCGTGATGTCCTCGCCGGACGCCAGCCGGATATTCAGGTGAACGTCGATGCCACGCGCATGAGCCAGGCATTTACCGGCAATGGGTATATCCAGAATATTATCAACGGTGAAGTGAACAGCTTTGTCGCGCGCTACCGTGATAACAGCGAACCGTTGGTATCGCTGGAAACCCGGATGCGCTTTAACCCGAACCTCGATCCCGCGTGGTTTGGCGGGGTGATGGCGATCATCAACAACATTACCATGCTGGCGATTGTATTGACCGGATCGGCGCTGATCCGCGAGCGTGAACACGGCACGGTGGAACACTTACTGGTGATGCCGATAACGCCGTTTGAGATCATGATGGCGAAGATCTGGTCGATGGGGCTGGTGGTGCTGGTGGTATCGGGATTATCGCTGGTGCTGATGGTGAAAGGTGTACTGGGCGTACCGATTGAAGGCTCGATCCCGCTGTTTATGCTGGGCGTGGCGCTCAGTCTGTTTGCCACCACGTCAATCGGCATTTTTATGGGGACGATAGCGCGTTCAATGCCGCAACTGGGGCTGCTGGTGATTCTGGTGCTGCTGCCGCTGCAAATGCTTTCCGGTGGTTCCACGCCGCGCGAAAGTATGCCGCAGATGGTGCAGGACATTATGCTGACCATGCCGACGACACACTTTGTTAGCCTCGCGCAGGCCATCCTCTACCGGGGTGCCGGATTCGAAATCGTCTGGCCGCAGTTTCTGACGCTGATGGCAATTGGCGGCGCATTTTTCACCATTGCGCTGCTGCGATTCAGGAAGACGATTGGGACAATGGCGTAAATACAATTGCCCGATGCGTAAGCTTATAGGGACTACGCATCGGTGCAATTTATTGAATTTTAGTTGTTTTTAGGCCGGATAAGGCGTTTATGAACTGACCCCCAAAACCTGGACAGTTTCAGTTAACCGGCTTTTTGATACTCAGTCCTGTATTCAGGGCAAGATTACGAAAGCCCGCTCCCCGCAAGGACTGACGCCAGATAGTTTCTGTCCATGGCTGCTTTTCGCATCTTACGTCTTAACCCTGCCTTGAATACCTTATCATTCGTCAAAATATTAATA
>NZ_JAHZSO010000031.1:0-3134 GCF_028421345.1 Escherichia sp. S10b | reverse complement strand
CATCAGTAACAGACAAATGACAGGCATGAAGAAACAGAAGCCCCCATCAGAACGTCCGCGTAATGAAAGGGGCGGCGCGTGAGCGCGGCCCCTTTCAGCGCCACCGGCGCGCGTTTTTTCCCGGCGCGGGCAGACAGGCATTTATCCTCCCGCCGGCCCTGTGTCATCAGGCACGCAGACGAATAATCATCGTCGGGACATCGGTATAAGCAAACGTGCCGCGCGGCAGCTCCTCGCGGACGTCAGAAAACGGTAACAGCTTCTCCTGCTGGCGTGGTCCGTTGAGACAGACGGCGACCAGCACGCCACCCGGACGCAACAGGGAAAAGGCCCGCAGGATATGCCGGATATCCTGCCCGTGGCTGAACGGCGGATTCATGATAACCCGGCTGTAATACTGCACTGGCTGCCATTCCATGAAGTCGCCACACTGAACCCTGACACCGTTAAAATTTTCCCGCAGATACCGGACCAGCCCGCTGTTGATTTCCACCGCATCACACATGGCCCCCGGCGCGGTATCCCGAATCGCCCGCAGTATGGCCCCGGTGCCGGCAGAGGGTTCCAGAATGTGATCACGGTTGCTGATCTCCGCCAGCATCACCAGGCGATCACAGACCGGGGCAGGAGTCACAAAAAGCTGAGATTCAGCCCGGATTTCAGCAACCGGCGCGGCGTTATCCAGCCTTGCGCGCATCAGCCGGATACGTTCTCTTAACTGACTGTGCATATCATTATCTCCGTCATCCCCCGGGGATTTTCCCGGGGGGATATACCTTATTTCTGTGGGATTTCCGTGATTTTCATGTCGGTGATATACACATTCACCAGGCGGAAATTATTGTCCATTGTGCGGCGGTACCGGTATGCCCCGTGGTCTTCTGCTTCTGCCACACTGCGCACGGCCTTACAGTCCCGGGGCAGGGCGGCCCACTGTGCCTTTGTCATTTCCCGGAAACCTTCCCCCGGATAGTTGACTACCGGCGGACGCTTCGCGGCCTGACTGGCGACGGCAGCCTCTTCTGCCGATGGTGCTTTGTAGTCCGTGATGCGATCGGGCGTCACTTTCATCGTGCCGCTGTACCCGAGAAAACTGTAATTTGGCGTTGTGACTGAACTCACCGCCCCGTTGCTTTTGTTCACACGGATGATGGTCAGCCACTCGCCCCGGCTGAAAACCTGTCCGCCCGGCTCAAAATCCTGTGTCCGGGTAACCACGCCGCCGCTTTCGTCCAGCATGGCACGCTCATAGATCAGGCGGTTCTGATAGTGGTTAACCCAGCGTTGTTGATGCTGAATCTGCCGTTCATGACAGCGGATCGCAATTTCGCGGGCCTGCTCCGTGGTGATGATGTCATCATCCAGGGCCGACCATAACGATCGACTTCCTTCATACTGGCTTTTTTCTGCCGGGCGCGGATACGTATCCAGCGGGAAACAGGCGCTGATATGGTCATGACTGCTGATGAGTTTTGCCATATTCAGATCCAGCGATTCAGCCCGCCACATCGTCAGATATTTCTGCGACTGCGCGATGGTCTTTTCAGCCTTGCGCAAATCAGCTTCGATTTTTTTGATACGACGCCAGCGAACGTCCGGACGTTCTTTATACTTCGCGTGAAGCAGTGCCGACCGCGCCCGCTCTTCCCAGTATTCCGCACGTTCAAAGAGCATCACGGCTCGTTTCATGCCGTTTTCAATACGCTGCGCATCACGACGGGCGCGGCGTTCGCTGTGATGCCCCACAAGAATGGGCTGACCGGGCGGGATCATCGCGGCCAGTCTTTCCACTTCATCAAGTGCCTGTGCGGATTCACTGGCCCGCTTTCCGCTGTATCCGGTAAACCGCTCCGCCCTTGCTTCCTGACGTTCAGCGAGCGTGCTGTCTTCATCCTCAATCTCTCCGGCAAGTGAGAGGAGCACGTCTTCCCGGCCCGGTGTCCAGGCTGGCGCGACAAACAGCGCCTGTTTTGGTGCCCAGCGGAAACCGGCATCATGCACTTTTTTATACGTCTCCGGGTCAAGACGTGACACGGCATACAGGCGCAGTTTGTTGTCATCCGGTGAGTAGGTCGCGCGGTACATCTGCACAGGGCTGGCGGCTTCCGGGGCGGTCATGGTGATTGCTGCTAATGTCATAAAATGTTCTCCTTCCGTCTGTTGCCGCCCCTCGCGGGGCGGCTCACCTCATCAGTTAAAAGCGCGTTTCAGTTCGAGTGTGCGGAGCACCTGCCCGAAGGCCGTGTTTTTCATGGCGGGGATGTGTACACCACGCCCCCGGTGAAAACTCCGGGCAATGTGTCGCCCGAAGGCTTTCAGCACGGGGTCAATTTCCGGCGCGGGGATGTCTTCGCGTCTGAAACGGGGATGACGGCGGGGCTTTACAGCCGCTGCGGAAGGTGAAACAATACTTACTGTCATAATTTAGCCTCTTATGACGTTAATTAATGAAACCGTAAAGACTGTTCGTGCAGTCTCTGCGGTGTGGATTAAGCAGGTCCCTGACCTGCTTTTTTCATATCTGCGTCTGACGTTCTCCGGTGTTTTCCTCCTTCTGTTCCTGCGTTCTCATTACCTGCCAGCCGGATGACTGACAGAACACATAAATGCGTATTGCCGGAGCCTGAAATAAATCCTGATTTTTAAAGAACATCACCCGTTGAGTTTCGGGAGCCGCGGTTTTGACGTTTCGCGGGAACCTGCTGCTGTATTCCCTGTGGTATGAACTTCACCCGTTTGAGAACCTTCGCCGCAAGGGGCATCACTGCCACGGCCTGACGCACCTGTCCTGGGCAGAACGCAAAATTTTTTACCGGGTTTTGGGTAAAAAATTTTGTGGGCTGTTCATTTACCCTGGACAGTCAGTGCGGCAGGTTGTGGCTGTATCAGCCCCCGGCGACAGGGACTCATACGGGTGTGTGGCACCGGCAGGCAATGAGCAGGGACCCGCCGCAACGACGGAGAGCGCGTGCGCGAAACGGCGTTGCCCCTTACATCCCGGCGGCCTTTTGCCGGGATGCCGGGAGCGCAGGCCACGGCGCGACAAGGGTGGCGCGACCGGAACGGTCGCTGCAAGCCCGGGGTTTTCACGCATCGGACCGTAGCGACAGCCCGAAACCGCGCCAGCGGGTTCG
>NZ_JAHZSO010000005.1:0-15753 GCF_028421345.1 Escherichia sp. S10b | reverse complement strand
GATTTTTTAACTCTCGATCCATACCCGCTCCAGAATGTTTTAAACATGCATCTTGCGAACAACTTTAGGCAAACGGTGTTAGTGGTGAACAAAAAACAATCAAAATCGACACCATAAAAATAAAATCACCGTAATATCAATACATTACAGTAGTGGTGATGACGAATGAAATTTCAAAAACTAGCCTTTTTCCGCGACGCTCCCGCCCCGTGGCAGGCCACCCCACCGGGAGGACCCGTCAGCCTGACAGCCATGACGAACGTCTGATACAGCGCCTTGCATGAATGGCATCGGGATAATCCAGAAAGGAATAGCATCGTGCCCACAAGAATCTGTGTGAGTATCCTGTTTCTTCCACCCCCGCACAGGACTGGCGAGCATGAGGGACAAACCCGCGAACCATAAACGCGGTAAAAACCCGGTGTGCATCGTTTTTGATTATTCCCGCACACTCTCGCAGAAGGAGTTCCCCGTCGGGCTACGGTCTCTGTTAATACGGGAATACGGCGACGATACAGCGCATGATGTGTCA
Organism: Escherichia sp. S10b; assembly: GCF_028421345.1. NCBI lineage: Bacteria > Pseudomonadati > Pseudomonadota > Gammaproteobacteria > Enterobacterales > Enterobacteriaceae > Escherichia > Escherichia sp. S10b. The sequence goes on along the minus strand of NZ_JAHZSO010000005.1, from coordinate 15,221 downwards.
GGCTTGAATACCTTTATCCGTTAAAAGGGATATCAGTTAAGTTATCCCGTGTAGGGTATAAGCCATTATCAAAGCCACTCTGTAGGGAGTGGCTTTTGTAATGGCAATAAAAAGCCCCGCGAATGCGAGGCTAAATCCAGGTATTTTTAATGACTGGCTCTTATTTCAACGCAGCCCCTTACCGCGCGCCAGATGCTCAACTTCAAGCATCAGCAATGAGATGTTTAATCTGGATTCACTCCAGAAGTGATCACCACCCTGTCTACAGAGCCAAATGTGAAGGATGATGAGTAAAATTATCGCTATCATCGAAGGCATTGCGTCCTGATATATTCCTGAAGCGTTCTCAGTGCTGTCTGGTCTCTGATGATTCCGTCCCGGATACCGAGAACGTTTCGTCCAGCAACTGGAGAGAGTTCGACGGTGGCATCATTGCCCATGCCGGAGGCGCTGGAGGTTTCGGCTGAGGATGGCACAGAGCATTTTCCTTTGACGAGCACCCGACCACCATTATCAAGCTTGCGCCGAAGAGCATCATTTTCAGCTTTCGCATCAGCCAACTCCTTCGTGTATTTAGCATCGAGTACATCAGCAGCACGCTGGCGTTGCTGCATGTCAGTAATGGTGGCGGTCGCCTGCTTCAGCTCACTGACTTTTTTATCACGCTGTTCTTTGTAGGCGATGGCGTTATCACGGTAATGATTGACCGCCCACGACAGGCAGACGATGATGCAGATAACCAAAGCATAAATAATCGCGGCGACTCTGCTCACTGATCTATCCCCCAACAGGCTAATGCGCTTTCCTGGTCACGACGAATAACCTGTCCATAGCAGTTATTTGAACGTATGCGGCAATCGCGCCCACCATCTTTTATCCACCAGCGAATCGCCTCGCATGCACCTTTACGATCACCAGCATTCAGCCGCTTATAAAACGTCGACGGAAAACACTTACCGGGGCCAATGTTATAGGGACAAAATGACGCGATACCCGCTTTTTGTGGCTCGGTCAGTGGTACTTTAATATTGCGCTCCACCCATGCCAGCGCCTTATCACGCTCAATGGCGTTGACCTGGTCGCATTTTTCCTTCGACAGTTTCATACCGGGGAAAACGGGTTTTCCATCCACCATCGTGGCACCCCGACAGATGGTCCAGATGCCGGACCCATCGCGGTATGCCGTTGTGTGGTTACCTTCTTTTTCATCCAGAAACTGGTCGAGAATATCAGGCGCGGGCGCACCGACGGCAATCAGTGCCAGAACGGCAGCCGACAGGCCGTATCTGATTTTTGCGTTCATGGATATTTATCAGGATTTATCGGTTTCTGCCCACGGACAGGTTTATCTGTTCCGGTCAGTGACTTAAGGTTGTGATTCCGGAGGAGTCTTCAGAGAACCAGTAATTCTTCCTGGTAGCTTTCCTTTGTAGGTTATCCAAACATTCTGCGCATCTAAAATTACGGGGCGCTTTTCCGGCGACTGCTCATCCCCTTCACATAACCCGGCAGCAACATCCAGGAAGACCTGTCTGATGCTCCTTCTGGCTGCTGCCTCATAAACCTCCAGCGCGGCACCTTCAACACGGTCCAGCGAGATGTCCAGGTCAAAAATTTCACCGTCAAAGCGTTTTTTGTCCCGTAACGCTAAAGTTACCGTAACTTTATTCTCAAAATTGCGGATCCCTTTCACAATCAGTTCATAGTTTTGAGTCATTGAATTACTCTCCCCGTGCAGCCTTACGCTTGTCTTCTTTAATCTTGAAATAAAGGTTTGTCAGATACGTCAGCAAGCCAAATACCAGACTACCCAGCACACCTATTGCCGCCCACTGTGAGGGCGTGACTTTATCGAGCAACTGTAAAAACCAGTACCCGGCACTACCTGCTGAGGTGCCATAGGCGACACCCGTTGTTAACTTATCCATGGATTTCATAACCCCACCTCGCAGATGCGGGTGCTGTGTAATGGAAATAAAAAGGCCACCTGACGTGGCCACCAGATTATTTCCCCACCAGCTCGTTTATCTCTTTCACTGTCTGGTTAAACCGCTCTGACTCAAGCTCAACACCTAAGGCCCGACGCCCCAGCGCCATTGCTGCTTTTATTGTGGAACCGGATCCCATAAAAAAATCAGCAACCAGATCACCTGGTCGACTACTGGCATTGATTATTTGCCTGAGCATATCCGCCGGTTTCTCACACGGATGTTTCCCCGGGTAGAACTGAACGGGTTTATGCATCCAGACATCGGTATAAGGCACGGAGACTGATACGGAGAAATAGCGCCGGAGAGATTTAAACTCATCCAGCAATTCAGAATATTTACGATTCAGTGAATCATAAGATGCCACCAGCTGGTGGTGTGGTTGTTCCAGTTGTTGTTCCTGAAACTTCTCTGCCGCTATACGGGAAAACAGTGCCTGTAACTTCCGATAGTCAGCCTCATTCGGCAACTGCCACTGACTGGCACCAAACCAGTGGGAAACCATATTTTTCTTACCTGTGGCTTCGGCAATTTGTTTTGCCGTTATACCCAGTTCGGCACGAGCATCCCTGAAATACGATATCAGCGGTGCCATTATGTGCTGTTTGAGTTCCCTTTCTTTTGCTGCATAGCCGTCACTTTTGCCGCGATATGGCCCCTGGTAATGTTCAGCAAACAGAACGCGCTCTGTGGCAGGAAAATATGCGCGCAGACTTTCTTTATTACACCCATTCCAACGTCCGGACGGCTTCGCCCAGATGATATGGTTAAGCACGTTGAAACGTTCACGCATCATGATCTCAATATCAGATGCCAGGCGATGCCCACAGAACAGGTAAAGGCTTCCGGCAGGTTTTAACACCCGCCAGAACTGGGCCAGACAGTGGTCCAGCCACTTAAGGTAATCTTCGTCCCCTTTCCACTGATTGTCCCAGCCGTTGGGTTTCACCTTGAAGTACGGCGGATCGGTAACAATCAGGTCAATGGAATCATCAGGCAGGGACTGAATAAAATGCAGGCAATCAGCGTTGATTAAATCAACACTGTTTATTTTTACAGTATTTTTCATGGATCAGTAAGCGTAACTCTGGTAGGCTCACTCTGCTTTTGCGCTAAAGCAGTGGGCCGTGGTTCGCTTGTGACCAGTAAGCATGAGCGAATGGCTGGCAGGTGCTACCAACACCCACCAGCCGCCCATTTTCACAGCAGGAAACCGCCATTACTGGCAGCGTCTGAATTTATTCCCGTACCCGCCGTTATCCTTCGCCAGACCCGCCAGAACTAACTGAGTCAGTATTAACTGGCACTGGGCTTCGCTTACTCCGGTAGTTCTCGTCATCATGCGTGGCGTTACCCACTTGTCAGCAGGTAAGAAATAAAGGACTGCGGCGGCGGTTTCTGTCATATCTTGCTGTTTTAGCATGTCTTTTTCCCTTCTGGTTAACATGACATACCAATAACTCTTGTCTAAAAAGCCAGCAAGATAAAAAGTCAGTATTCACGACCACCAGCGTGTTTACTGTACTGCACCAAGTTTACAGGTACAAAAAAACCCGCTCAGTGGCGGGTTCTTAAATCTTATCAACGGTAGACATACAAAGCCCATCGTTGTGAAAATCTTATCCATATTTTTTGAAAAACGCAAGCATCATGTCGTCATCTTCGGCGAAAACCATTTATCTTGTCACCTTTCTCAATTGTATCTCTGCATATGCTTCTTCCTGCCAGCACTTTGTAACCAGTTTATCAATGACATCTGCATATCCTTTGTACCACTGATAATCCGTCAGGTCTGGTACCAGCTTCTGGACATGAAGCCGCGCCAGTGTGGTTGGTAAACGGCTAAACCGGTTTCCATTGCAACGCCCACAAACCTTATAAACAGGCGTGCCATGAAGCCGGGTTCTTTTTTCATCCAGGACAATACCTTTACCCTTACACCCTCTGCACGCTGTGCTGACTTCTCCCTTACCATGACAATGCTGACACAGTTCCTTCACCCACTCTTCCTTGATAACAGATTCCCCGCTTCTGGAGTGTTTCACCACTTCGCGCAATACATTATGAAATCCAGTACCAGCACAATGCTCACAGCGAGCCTTACTTGCCGCAGACCTGGAATAATCAGCAAAGGCAAAATTCACAAGGTAAGGGATGATCTGTAACCGGGTTTCTTCACTCAATTTGTTCAATGTCGGGTTATCCAGTGCCATCACGTAATTGAGCAGACCTTCAATCGCAAACTGAGGATCCTGAACACCAACTTTTGCCAGGAATAAGGCAAACCCAAGCGGTGCTTTCGACTGCACCATCCCCTGCGCAGCCATTACATCCGTAATTGTTAAACCACCAGAGCCTGTCGCCGGTGCGTCATCGCTCAATTTTGGAGATTTCGGGGAGTAATATTTCGGTAAGGCTTCAAGGTTCATGCTCGTTCTCCACTTACGCCAGTACGCCTATTGCCAGCGCACGATCGATAAAACGAAATATCAGCTCCAGCTGGGAACCATACTTCTCTTCAAATGCCACGGTATCCGCATGCAGCTCGTCGTGATGCTTTCTGCACAAAGGCAACACAAAGAGGTCATGCGCTTTTGTAGCCATTCCACCCTGACCGTGGCCTATCAGGTGGTGGGGATCATCAGCAGGCTTTCCACAACATGCACACGGCTGTGTCTTAACCCAGCGTGTGTACTTTTCATTAACCCAGCGGCGACGTTTTGGGCGTAACATAAAAGACTCCGGCGACTCCGGATCCACTTTCAGCGCCAGCACCTTTTTCGCCTTATCCTGGATGATGCTGGTGGCAGGAACCGAAGGCACAAGGTCACTTTCCCGGGTGACAGACGGCACAACAGGCTTCGGTAATCTCAGTGCCTTACGGGCTGCACTTTCCGGTAAGGCATCCGCCAGGTCATTACGAATCAGCCACCAGCACAGTTCCGGCATTGTCACAACGTGACTGTCATCAAAACCGAGATCCCGACGCACAACAGACAACACCCAGCGGGCACAGTTATCCGTTGCCATTGATTCCAGCCGTTCCGTGAACTGATCACGCAGCTGGTTATCGCAGTGCCAGCACAGACGGATTGCGCCCGGCGCGTGTCGCATTGTTGTCATGTTCTCGCTGTGCCAGTCGGAATGAGGCCACTGGCAGCCTTTTTCACGAAGTAACCAGCTTTCAAGACATTCCACGCCACCAGCACGACGGATCACTGCCTCATTGCGGAACACGGCCCGAACGGCAGGATCATCCGCCAGCGGTTGTGATGCCGCCGGAACGGCACCACTGGCGAAAGATGAATAACGTTCCGGCTCAGGCTCCAGCAGGATACGCCCCTGCATAAACAGGGGCATCAGCTCTGAACCTGGTCTGAACAATACGATCCCCATACGCGGGGCAATTTCAGGGGTCAGTAGTGCTCTCACGGTCACCTCAATGTACGGTATCGAGCAGCTTTAACAGCTCAGGGAATCGGGATTCGAAGAAATGCGGCTGCGTCTCGCGCGGATTTGCGGGACTGGTGATGTTCTTGCCGAACATGCAACCTTTCGCTGTCAGCGACCAGAATTTTTTGATGTTGTTAATCGCGGTACGGCTGTATCGTTCGCGCTGCTCGACGATCCCCAGTTTCACCATCTGGTGATATGCCTGATTAGCCGTCAGGCGTATACCATACTGTTTCAGCAGTGCACTCAGTGACAGTGTCGGGCGACTTGAGCCATCGTGTGCATCAGCAGGAGCATCAATGGCATAGCGCGGTGCCAGATTCGGTAAGCCAACAGCCTCCTGGAGTTTCTGACAGGCACCAAGCACTGAAGAGTTAGACAGGTTTAACTCCCGGCGCATAAAGTCCAGCAGGATCACGCCAGCCTGCATCTTGTCAGCAGCCTGTCCGGATAATTTTTCCGGTGCGCTGGTTACCATATCGAAAGTACGGATCACCTTCAGATGGAATGACGGGCTGATCCACATTGCATAGGCATACACCAGTTCCTTGCAGACATACGTTCCCCGTTCATTTCCCCCATGAATCACACTCACCGGGTCAACACCCAAATTCTGGGTGTTGGTCAATTCATGAACAAGCTCAACAGTTTGTTGGCTGGAAAGAAACTTTCCCGGCTCCTTGGTTCTGGCATTTGCACCAGATGCTACTGCTGCGCGATGCAGATCGTTCAGGCTGTAACGCCCATAAGCATCACGACGAACTTCAATACCATCAATGACCATCAGATTATTCATACTTCGTTTCTCCTCTTAATCAGGCGGCTGCACCCGCCGTTTTCTCGTACTTACTGATAGTGATCTCGACCTTCCCTTCCGGGATAACCGGTCCCCACTCCACCAGCATTCTTTTCACCTGACTGTCGTCTTCCCACACACCCGCGTGGGTCAGGGCGTCAAACAGCGCCTTGTTATAGTTGTCCAGATCGCGGATCCGGTTATCCGGAGGAAACAACACGATCTCCACTGAAGCAGGTGCCGACGTTGGTTTCGGCAGACGACGTAACTGCTCAACTATTGCTGCGCACGCCGCGCTCTGGAATTTTCGCCCCGCCGCGCTTATCAGGCTCTTACCAGCAAACGCCCCTTTGTTGGGGTGTCGCCAGTACGTGTTCACGCTGGGCGGAAAAGGCAGGATCAGCTTCATACTTTCAGGTCCCTCTCATGTAACCAGTGGGTTGCACGCAGCCTTGCGTTTTCCTCACCGGCAAGCAGTGCGCGGATAATCCCGACCGCCTCGCTGTCGTCGTCCTTCACCGCGGTATGAAGCGTTATCCCCCGGGCCACGCCACGCTTTATCGTGATGACGCCTTTTTTCTCCAGTGCGCGAAGATGCTCCACCGCTGCATTCACCGAACGGTATCCCAGCATGGTTGCCACCTCCTGATTGGTTGGCGGGAAGCCACTTTCTTTCTGATAAGAAATCAGCATATCCAGCACCTGCTGCTGGCATTGAGTTAACGTCGTCATGCCGCCATCTCCCTGACCAGTTTTTCTGCCTGCTGGCGAACCTGCGCCAGAAACGCCTCACCACATGCCTCAAGTTCATCGCGCCCGATGTAGCTGATTGCCGGTCCCTTCCAGGTCTTGTCGAAAACAGCAATAGCACCAGCGAAGAAAGCGCCTGTCGGCACCTGCTTCTCGTCCTTCGGGATAAACCAGGCTGGCAGTTCAAAACCAATACGCCCGCGAATAAAAGCAATATGGTCTGCATCTTCCGGCCACCACACTTCGCTGGTGGCAGCTTTGATCAGGAAAACATAGCGCCCGCCTTTATCACGCATAGCACTGGCATGTTTCATGATGTAACGCATGCCGGTGATGTATTGCCCCTCATGCTGACTGGCGCGGCTGTACGGGGGATTACCAAAGGCAGCACCTTTAAGCTCCGCAAGACGTTCTGACCAGTCATGCGCCAGCGCGTTGTCTTCCGCAGTGTAATAAGCGGCACATTTGGCGTTATCACCATCAGTGAACAGATCCAGAACAAACGGGCCAAACAGGGTGTTAATTCCCCAGAAAATGTTGTCCGGCGTGCGCCACTGATCGCCCACTTCCTTCAGTTCATGGGCTGGTTTGTTCCGCAGTTCCACCAGCGCCTGGCAATATTTATTACTCATTAAGCCCCCACGTAATTCCCTGATAGATACCACTCTTCACCTGATGCAGCGCGCTTGCTGCTTTTCCGTAAGCACCGCTCACGACGCGCCAGAAAATTGTTTCGTTCTGGCTGGGAGTGGCTTTCACGGAATGCCGCCATCCACACGGTTGCAGCACGACGGTATAAGCCCCTTGACTCCAGTTCTTCAGCCTGGCGGGTCAGGCACAAAATCACCCGGGGATCGTTAGTGCCGACATAGAAATTGCGCACAGGTCTGGTTTCACGAACTGGTTGTGGTTCCGGCTCCTGCGCTCTCTCAGTCAGGCGTGGGAAATGTCTGCGTGTATCTCCTTCACAACGGTGAGCCACACGCCCACTCTGACGTAACTTGCTTGCAGACTGCAGAACGCGCTGCCGTGAGTAACCTGCAAAAGCATCCGCAATGTCTCCGGAAGTACACCCCGGATGGGCTTCAATGAATTTCTGAACTTCATTCAAAAGACTCATGATCACCCCCTGAATCCTACCGGGATCTGGCTGTAGTCCACGTTGTCGTAACTGGCTTTGAAGTACGGGTCTTCACGTTTTTCTGTGTGCGTGCTGACGGACGGCGATAAGCGCAGGGAAAGCTCATCCCATTTTTCCCGCAACTTCGACGGGCTGAGCACGTTACGGCACCAGAACGGATCACGGCTGACGCGGCTGTACATCTCGCAGATTTGTTTGTGAGTACGACCATCCTGCACACACATCAGGCGAATTTCGTTTGCCCATGCTGTCCAGTTCGGTTCTTTGGGACGAACCACCTCGCCGTCACATTCGGCGGCCTGCTCGTACAGGGCGATGATTTTTTTCCAGAGCCACTGTGCGCAGGTCAAATCATCCTGCGTTCCCCACTGGCGCTTTTTAGGGCTGAATACAACCGCATCAGGATGGCGAGTTAAAAACTCCTGTTCAGCCGTTTGCGTGTCCGGTTGCGAAGCGTCCGGACGAGAAGAGGTTTTATTCTCTGTAGTAATCTCTGTTGTATTCTCTGTAAGATCATTGGGCCATTTTGACCCGATGACAGCGTGTCGTTTTGAACCAATGGATCGTGTCATTTTGCGCCCATCCATCAGGTCACTTTGACCCGATGGAGAAGTGCATTTTGACCTGATGGATTCGTTCACTTTGACCTCTTCTAAAAGCTCACTTTCATAGTTGATCGTGTAGAAGTTGGTCATGTCACGCTTCGATTTATTGAGTTGCTCGCGACGCAAAACCCCAAGTGATTTCAGGCTTGCAAATGTGCGTTTCAGAGTGGACTCTGACCAGAACGGAAACTGCTCCAGCCACTGTTCTGTCGTGTTATAAACCCAGCGAATTCCGCCATGCTCAGTGCCTGAATTCGTTTCATTCAGCCAGTAATGAAGCTGCTGCAACACAATTGCCTCATTCAGACCAATACGGCATGCAAGATCACGATTTATCACAATGGGCTGGGATGTCATTAACAGACTCATGCCGCACCTCCGAGATGCTTCATGTTTTTTCCGGAGCGAAAGGCTATAAGCGGCATACTGACGCGGTAATTACGACCCAGCGGTTCACAAATCACCTTCTGACATTCACGGTCCACCAGGCTAACACGTAGAACATGCCCTGCAGGCGTGGTGTACCACTGACCGGGGCGAGGACAACGGAAAGTCTGATTGGTAAATCGTTTGAAAATATTCCGGATCATTTGCGCCCCCTTACCTCTGAAGAGTTCAGCGACGAATGAATAAGACGGGCAAGAAATGCCGCATCGTTAATTCGGTCATACAGACTTACAGCCAGAGGTGATTCAGCTTTTTCCAGCATGGGATAAAGCTGCTGCAACCAGACCTGATGAATTGATGAAATGTAGGAATAGAGAACACTGGCGTTATGTGCAACGTCGCTCGGTACAGCGGGCTTTGAAAGCTGTTTCTCCATCTGGTTAAAGGCATTGATGTATGCCTCTTTGAACTGGGCAGCACGTTTACCCGTGAAACCCATAGCAAGAAACGCAAAGCCATCGCGGGTTATTTGATAGCAAGGTAGTTTGCGAGTACCGCCGTTGGGCTGGCGTACCAAAATTGATGTCTCCGCAAAATTGCGGGCACAAAACTCTGGAGAACAATCCAAAATGCGAATCTTTTTCAGAACATCGTCATGACGTTTAGAGAAGAAGTCAGCAACAGCCAAAGAAGATGTAACAGCCTGACCATCAACGATGGCAATTTCAGGTTGAGAGAGGGTTGGGAGAGTAGTCATAGTGACAGCCCCGGTAGTCAGTTTTTTAGAAAACTCACCACATGGGACGCCAATCACAGAGGTGGTGAGACGTACAGGGTTGGCGTTACCGGAGACTACCGAACCCGGCCCGACCGAAGTCGGCCCTGTACGCCCCACCATAATTTGGGCGTAGCAATGCTCATGACACGAAAAAACCGCATGAGCGCGGTTATGCTCAGTAATCAATTTCAGGACGCCAATCCCGGCACCCGCTTTATAAGGTGCCTGAACAGTGTAACGTCCCGGAATGGCAGAATCAATGTGCTGGTGGTCCTTCACACTCAACAAAATCACGCCTGAATTTCCACAAAGGACTAAAGCACTCATGCGGGTAGTCTTTGCGAAGATAGATAACGCGCTGTGTTTCTGGCTCCCAACGAATAACATGGACATAAAGCCCTCTTCCGTCACGAAACCAGCGGTTAAGTTCCTGCACAACTCGCCCCCCACAGTCAGGTAAAGTTCTCTGTGGTTACTTACAGCCAGGTGATTTGGTAATCTGCATTCATGCCGTAACAACAGGTGTTCAGCGACACTGACCACCAGCTGTTGCGACAAACGGTTATTTGCCGTTAAACTGTTCATGCGTTAGTTTCTCCACAGACACAAAACGCCACGACGCCCGGAGCTGCACACTCGCGGGCGTCACTCTTTTCTGGAGCGCAAAAGATTTTGTAGACCAGTGCTGCATGCTCCTGGAGCTTCGAAATTGACAGATACAACTCATCATTAATTGCTGTCTGCTCGTGTGGCTCCACTACCCCATCTTCGATTGCCGAACGAATCTGCTTTGAGTAACTCCCGATCTGTTCGATGACTTCCAGCAGGCGCTGGTTTATATCGGCGTTCTCTACTTCCTCAATTTCAGGAAGCGATACAAACACCCCACCAGCAGACTGTGCGACAGCATCCGCAATGTAGTGAGTGCCAGCCGCGCGCTGTAAAATCATTGCCCATCCCAGCGGGAAAATCTGATCGCCATCTGCACGAAGGCGGTTGAATAAAGCGTTCTCTGTTACATCCAGCCACTCAGCAGCTTCAGCGTAACCCCCCGGCAACGCCGCGATAGTTTTTCTGACAGCTTTCACGTACCACTCAGGCTGTTTTTCTACTTTCCAGTGATGCTTACCCACGGTTAGCCTCATCGTTCTGTGGTTAAAAATTGAAGGTGTTCTGTTAATCTTTCGGATAGATATCCGGTCTTAAGTCAGATTTCGTAATTGCACCTGACGTGCATTGCTCAAGTTTTTTCGCCAGCACAAAACTGGCTTTTTTATAACCATTGAAAACCAGCCGTAAGTAGCCAGGTGTTGAGCCAACTTTTCCGGCCAACTCGCCCTGCTGTTCTTTGGTTAAAGAGTCCCAATACGCTTTCATACAATATGTACCTCCGGTATACATATTACATGATTGAAATGAACCTTCAAGATACTTGTACCTTATCGGTACAAAGGTTTTAATTTCGTTATGAAAACAATCCATGACATCCGGCGGTCTAACGCCAGAAAACTGAGAGATGGTGTTGGCGGAAATTCATCTTTTGCCACCATGATTGATCGCGAGCCAACCCAAACCAGCAGGTTTATGGGGGATGGCGCTACTAAAAATATCGGTGACAGCATGGCACGGCACATCGAAAAATGTTTCGACCTGCCTGTCGGATGGCTTGATCAAGAACACCAGACAACGAACATCACAAAAAAACCTGATGTTTCAATCACTAACAAACAAATAACGTTAGTCCCTGTCATATCATGGGTACAGGCCGGAGCATGGAAAGAAGTTGGCTATTCTGAGGTTGATTTGAGCACAGCAGAAACGTATCCCTGCCCTGTACCCTGTGGCGAAATGACTTATATCTTGCGGGTGATTGGTGATTCAATGATTGATGAGTACCGCCCTGGAGACATGATTTTTGTTGATCCCGAAGTCCCTGCCTGCCACGGTGACGACGTTATTGCATTGATGCACGATACAGGCGAAACCACCTTCAAGCGATTGATAGAAGATGGAACACAGCGTTATCTCAAAGCATTAAACCCAAACTGGCCTGAGCCTTACATTAAGATTAACGGTAATTGCTCTATAATTGGTACAGTGATTTTCTCGGGAAAACCAAGAAGATACACAATAAAGGCCTAATCAATATTTATGAACCTGCTTCGGCAGGTTTTTTTATACTTGACAATGTACCCATGAGATACATAATGTATCTAAAAGAAACATAACACAGGCAAGATTAAAACAAAATTTGGTTGTAACACGGCGTATGGCACATGCGTCGTTAGCGGTCTGGTGACGTTAAAGGGGACAATCCACTCCTTGCTCGAGCAAACAAACCAGGTAGCCGGAATGTGCAAGTCAATGATGATGCTGATAAGACGCCTAACCAGCGTGGCGATTCGGTTTGACGCCTGGGAAGAGACCAGGGTGCAACGATGAGGGCATTTATGGAGCCGCGACAAAGTGTGGTGCCGTAACTGGCTAAGTGCTCTCAGCGTTGTGGTAATCCGCGAAATGGCGCGGCGGTAAGTATGGCGGGGTTACTCTTTCCCCGTTGAGGACACCGGATTGTCAGGTTGACCATACGCCTGAGTGACAACCCCACCACAACAGCCACTGCTTTGGCGGTACCAGTTTGTACCCTTGCTTCCGGCTGGTACCGCTCTTTTTACAAAACAGAGAAGAGCATCACCGGACGACGGGCTCATAACCCAATCCATCCGGGCGGCAGTCACCGCAGGTGTTCTTCTCTGTTTTGTGGAGAAACCAACCGACCTTGCAGGGTCGATATGATGAGGAGCAGCAAAATGGCTAGCGAACGCAGTACTGATGTGCAGGCATTTATCGGGGAGCTGGACGGCGGCGTATTTGAAACCAAAATCGGCGCTGTTCTCAGTGAAGTCGCTTCCGGTGTGATGAACACGAAAACCAAAGGTAAGGTCTCGCTCAACCTGGAAATCGAACCGTTTGATGAGAACCGTGTGAAAATCAAACACAAACTCTCATATGTTCGCCCGACTAACCGCGGGAAAATTTCTGAAGAAGACACCACCGAAACACCGATGTATGTCAATCGCGGTGGTCGCCTGACTATTCTGCAGGAAGACCAGGGACAATTACTGACTCTTGCCGGTGAACCTGACGGAAAACTTCGCGCAGCAGGTCATTAATATCGTTCTTAATTAACTGATTATTTATCTCATCACTGAATATCTTTATATAGTGAGGACTTATTATGTCTCAGAACTTAGACGCAACCGCAATTAATCAAATCCATGCCCTTATTTCTGCTCAGGGTGTTAATGAAATTATCAGTAAGATTGGTGCCGATGCTGTGGCATTGCCTGAGAATTTCCGCATTCATGATCTGGAAAAATTTAATTTAAATCGCTTCCGTTTCCGTGGTGCGCTTTCCACTGCCAGCATCGATGACTTTACCCGTTATTCTAAAGATCTTGCAGATGAAGGCACCCGCTGCTTTATCGATGCTGATAATATGCGTGCCGTCAGTGTGCTTAACCTGGGTACTATTGATGAACCAGGTCACGCAGATAACACCGCCACACTCAAACTGAAAAAGACAGCACCGTTCTCTGCTCTGTTGTCTGTTAACGGCGAGCGTAACTCCCAGAAGTCACTAGCAGAATGGATTGAAGACTGGGCCGACTACCTTGTGGGCTTTGATGCTAATGGTGACGCCATTCAGGCAACAAAAGCGGCTGCGGCAGTCCGTAAAATCACGATTGAAGCAAACCAGACCGCTGATTTTGAAGATAATGACTTCAGCGGCAAACGCTCCCTGATGGAATCTGTCGAAGCGAAGACCAAAGACATTATGCCAGTGGCATTTGAATTTAAATGCGTTCCGTTTGAAGGCCTGAAAGAACGTCCGTTTAAATTACGCCTCAGCATTATCACTGGCGATCGTCCGGTACTGGTTTTGCGCATTATTCAGCTGGAAGCAGTGCAGGAAGAAATGGCTAACGAATTTCGTGATCTGCTTGTTGAGAAATTCAAAGACAGCAAAGTAGAAACCTTTATTGGTACTTTTACCGCCTGATTTCCTTACTGCAAATGCCCCTGCGGGGGCATTTATGGAAACATAATTGACTCAATAATCGCCTGATGGCGAGGGTTTTCTTTAACCAAAATTCAGCGCGGTGCAGCGCATATACGTGGAGAACAAAATGTCATTTATTAAAACTTTTTCCGGGAAGCATTTTTATTATGACAAGATAAATAAAGACGACATCGTGATTAACGATATCGCGGTTTCCCTTTCAAATATCTGTCGCTTTGCAGGACATCTTTCACACTTCTACAGTGTCGCCCAGCATGCAGTGCTTTGCAGCCAGCTGGTGCCGCAGGAATTTGCTTTTGAAGCGTTAATGCATGATGCAACAGAAGCGTATTGCCAGGACATCCCCGCACCACTGAAACGACTTCTTCCTGACTATAAACGGATGGAAGAAAAAATAGACGTCGTCATCCGTGAGAAATACGGGTTACCCCCGGTTATGAGCACGCCCGTGAAATATGCCGATCTCATCATGCTGGCAACCGAACGCCGCGATCTCGGGCTTGATGATGGCTCTTTCTGGCCTGTACTGGAAGGTATCCCGGCAACAGAGATGTTCAAAGTTATTCCACTGGCTCCAGGCCATGCCTACGGGATGTTTATGAAACGCTTTAACGAATTATCGGAATTACGCAAATGCGCATGAATGTTTTCGAAATGGAAGGGTTTCTTCGCGGGAAATGTGTACCGCGAGATCTGAAAGTGAACGAAACAAATGCTGAGTACCTGGTACGTAAATTCGACGCGCTTGAAGCTAAATGTGCGGCACTGGAAAGCAAAATAATACCAGTGTCAGCTGAACTGCCTCCAGCAAATGAAAGTGTTCTGTTATTTGATGCTAACGGAGAAGGCTGGCTGATTGGCTGGCGTTCTCTCTGGTACACCTGGGGACAAAAAGAAACCGGAGAATGGCAGTGGACATTTCAGGTCGGGGACCTTGAAAACGTCAATATCACTCACTGGGCAGTAATGCCGAAAGCACCAGAGACTAAGAAATGAGCGTGATAAAAACTCATACAGGAATTGTTATCACCCGAGACGGTGAAAAGCGGATGAAATTACATTCCACTGAAACGTCCTGGGTTGCCGGACGTTGTGAATCCTACGACAAAAAGACTGGTTACCGTTGGGGTGCACCTAACATGCGTCGCCGTCTGCGGTAATGACTCCAACTTACTGATAGTGTTTTATGTTCAGATAATGCCCGATGACTTTGTCATGCAGCTCCACCGATTTTGAGAA
>NZ_JAHZSO010000030.1:0-548 GCF_028421345.1 Escherichia sp. S10b | reverse complement strand
GTGAGACAGGTGCTGCATGGCTGTCGTCAGCTCGTGTTGTGAAATGTTGGGTTAAGTCCCGCAACGAGCGCAACCCTTATCCTTTGTTGCCAGCGGTCCGGCCGGGAACTCAAAGGAGACTGCCAGTGATAAACTGGAGGAAGGTGGGGATGACGTCAAGTCATCATGGCCCTTACGACCAGGGCTACACACGTGCTACAATGGCGCATACAAAGAGAAGCGACCTCGCGAGAGCAAGCGGACCTCATAAAGTGCGTCGTAGTCCGGATTGGAGTCTGCAACTCGACTCCATGAAGTCGGAATCGCTAGTAATCGTGGATCAGAATGCCACGGTGAATACGTTCCCGGGCCTTGTACACACCGCCCGTCACACCATGGGAGTGGGTTGCAAAAGAAGTAGGTAGCTTAACCTTCGGGAGGGCGCTTACCACTTTGTGATTCATGACTGGGGTGAAGTCGTAACAAGGTAACCGTAGGGGAACCTGCGGTTGGATCACCTCCTTACCTTAAAGAACTGTGCTTTGCAGTGCTCACACAGATTGTCTGAT
>NZ_JAHZSO010000029.1:0-3102 GCF_028421345.1 Escherichia sp. S10b | reverse complement strand
TCTTCATCATCAATATAATTAAGCAGATACAGCGTTTTGTTGATGCGCCCCACTTCAATGATTGCCTGAGTCAGTCCGGAAGGACGTTCACTTTTCAGCAATGAACGGACCAGCACTGAAACCTGTACTTTGCCCAGCTTCAGGGAGCCAGCGGTCCGGATCATTTCGTCCCACTGAAGGACTATTTTTCGGGGATCTGATTGCCCTCTGGCAATATCATTCAGCACGCCATAGTCGGCATCATGGTCCATTCGCCAGAAAACCGAAGCACCGGCATCAGCCAGGCGTGGAGAAAACTGGTATCCCAGCAGCCAGAAAAGGCCAAAGACAAGTTCGCTGGCACCTGCTGTATCGGTCATAATTTCGGTTGGATTCAGCCCGGTCTCCTGTTCCAGAAGACCTTCCAGCACAAAGATAGAGTCCCTCAGCGTCCCCGGTATAACGATGCCATGAAAGCCGGAATACTGATCGGACACAAAGTTGTACCAGGTGATCCCTCTGTTATTACCAAAGTATTTGCGGTTCGGTCCGGCATTGATTGTTCTGACTGGCGTAACAAAGCGCATTCCATCTGCAGATGCCACTTCTCCTCCACCCCATATCTGTGCCAGTGGCAGCGTTGCCTGAAAATCAACCAGTCTGGCATTAGCGCTGGTGATAGTTTCAGCCCGCAGATAGTTCGCTTTTGTCCAGTTCAGCCGGTGTCGGGTCAGTGCAGGAACATTTGATCTGATCAGTGGTTCCAGACCGATATTGCAGGCTTCAGCCATCAGCACGGCGCTGATGCTGACGGGCAGATCATCAACTCTGGCACTGGCTTCACTAGCATGGAAAAACTCATCAGCAAATCCGGTATGGGCGTTAATTTCGAGCAGCAACTCCGTTAAATCCACCGGAGGGAGTAGATCACTGATCATTTTGCTCAGTCGTTTCAGACTGTCCGGCTCATCAAGACTGGCGAGGGGAGAAATTGTCAACCGGGGCTTCGGGCCAGAAACATCGAGTTCGACAGCCTCATTTTCGCAAAGACGTGCAGCAACCTGTCTGTAACGACTATCAAGCTGATGACCCAGAGATTTTATTGCTTCCTGCGGGTCTGTCGGGTGCCCCAAAGAACGATAAACCTTAATCCGGTTTGCCTGCCAGTCAGCACCCTGTAGTAATCTTGCACGAGGATCTCCCCACCGGTTACTGCCGGTAACGTAGACATCCCTCCGCCTCAGACTATCCTGCAGTTTACTGAGAAAGCAGAGCGTGTATCCCCTGCGGGTGATATGTTTTTCCTTGTTAATCACCAGCCGTTTCCATGACCGACTGATAATTTCCGTTGGTGCGTCGTCAAAAAACTGCCGCCGTGAGCTGAACTCCCGGCTGAGGTAGTCACAGGCATTCAGAGTGGTAACCCCGGCAGGTGCGGATGAAAATTTAACGGTATTCAGCAGATGGGGCAGGAAACGACGAACGCGCCCGTACTGCTCCACCATTTCTTCATGAAAATTATCGTCTGAGGGCCGGGCAATTTCACGGACAAGCGTGATGATTTCAGCCAGCTTTTGCCTTGGGATGTAGCTGAACACCTCAGCACGAATCGATTCGTCCGGTGTTTCTTCTTTCAGCAGGTACGAACATGCGCTGGCGAGCGCCAATGCAGATTTATCCAGATCCTTCAGCGAGCGGAGCCGTTTTTTCTGCCCAATCTTTCTGGCGTCACGGATGATAACGGCCAGCATGGCGTCCAGAACGTCCAATGCATCATCCAGCGCCAGCGTTTCCCATGCAAGGACAAAGGCAACCAGAACCGCCATCCTTTTCTGCGGTGACATCCTGGCAATATTGAACACCGAAGTCATACCAGCATAACGTGCGAGATTTTTCAGGCGCACAGCCGGGAGTGTACTCAGGTTTTCAGCATGCAGGCCAAAATCGTTCAGAGTTTTCCAGCGTTCAATTGCTTCATTAAACGCCGGACCACTGATGGTCACAGGGCCCTTTTTCAGTGATTCCAGTAAAGACAGGCGGCTGCAATCAGTTGGCCCCAGCAGCATCTCCAGCTGTGAACGCTGTTCGGCTGACGGTATCAGTGCCAGTTTGTTCCACAGGCGCAACGTCGCCTTTTCCCTTACCTCTGAAATCAACCGGGTCAGCGTAGTGGCTCCGGGGAGAATAATACGATGTTGCATAAGCCACCCTGTCGCCAGATCGAAAAGCAGGCCAGGACGTTCGTTGCTTATCCAGCTCCGGGTATATAAAAGACGGGTAAGGCGAAATGTCCAGGGCCAGGCAAATTCACGATACTGATAGTGCTGACGTATCAGCGCTGCATGCTCACGGCGGGTATTTTCCCTCTGACCGTATTCTGCAAGAACGGTGATATCACGAATCCCGAGCTGTCTGGCGGTAAAATGCCGGACGCCGGAAGGAATATGATTCATATCGGTGAGGAAGGTGCCCAGAAAACGGACACATCCAATTTGCAGGGCAATGCCCAGACGGTTGTGATCACCTCTGCTTTTTCCGATAAATTCCTTGTCTGCTTCATCAAGGTGAAAATATCGTGCCAGCTGAAGCTCATCCGGTTCACCGGTGAATCTGCCATAGCTTTCAGTCTGCTCAGTGGTCAGAAAGTCAACGGGCATATCGGCCTCCCTGCCTGACGGGCATTTAGTAACATTTTTCCAACCGTACGAAATGTTATAAATTATCGGACATCGTAAAACTGTTACATTAATATGTCTATTAAATCGTAAATTTGTAATAATAGACATGAGTTGTCCGATATTCGATTTAAGGTACATTTTTATGCGACTTTTTGGTTACGCTCGGGTCTCAACCAGTCAGCAGTCTCTTGATCTTCAGGTCAGAGCACTCAAAGACGCAGGTGTGAAAGCAAACCGTATATTTACCGATAAGGCATCCGGCAGTTCAACAGACCGGGAAGGGCTGGATTTGCTGAGGATGAAGGTGGAGGAAGGTGATGTCATTCTGGTTAAGAAGCTCGACCGTCTTGGCCGCGACACTGCCGATATGATCCAACTGATAAAGGAATTTGACGCTCAGGGCGTGGCAGTCCGGTTCATTGATGACGGGATCAGTACCGACGGT
>NZ_JAHZSO010000028.1:0-1074 GCF_028421345.1 Escherichia sp. S10b | reverse complement strand
GTTGGTGTGGCGGCCTCAGTCCGGAACAATTTGAAAACAAGAACCTCGCTTAGGCCTGTGTCCATATTACGTGGGTAGGATCACAATCCCTGAACATCTTCATCTGCTGCAACCAATCGAGTATACATGTCAGGACGATATTTTCCATATTTCATTACATCAATCTCTCCCTGAGCGGGCATAACATTCCCTGGTATTGTTTTTTGCATAAGAGTAGATGTTCCTTTATGAGTCCACGAATAATCAGGGCTAGAACCCTCTCCATATTCATCGAGTACTTTATGCCCCATTTCATGAGCACTATCCCATTTATATCTGTTATTAGCGTCAAGAAGCGCCTGTAATTCATCTTGAATATCCTTATAACTATCACCGTAGTTATAATATATTTTTTCAAATCCTGATAGACTAACGGATGCCTGAAAGTCAGGATCTAATGATGATATCAAAGAAAAAGTTCGCATGGATGGAGTAATATTTATCTCAGCCTTTACATTTACTTTAAAAACACCAATCGCTGTAACAATATTTTCACCAATCCCCCCGCCGCGACTTCCATTTCGAGACCAATAAAATTCAACTCCATTTTTGGTCAGGTTAACCAAGTCGTTATAAGGAACTGGGGATAACTTAGGATTACTTCCTTTTATCCCTCCATCACTAACTGCCAGTCGCCATATTATATCTACTGTTTTTTGTTTTCTGTCTACCTTTACATCGACCCATTTTTATTCCTCTGGTGAATTATGAAGTGGATAATCAACTTTTATCATCATATCACCACATAAAGCAATCAGTCTTACGAGTAGTGATTTGCTTTTTAGCTTAGTTGTATCCAGTATGCCTTGATTACTGTAGCCATCCCATTGCCAGGCATGCTCTCCCTTATCAAAATATTTACCGGTCTGCTGTTCACTGTAAATCACTTCATTACCATCAAGCACTTCCAGAGAAAGTCCTTCAGCCTCATCGCCTTTATTTGTGATAGTATGTAGTGGTCAAGTAATATTGGCCACGGTTTTACAGTAAAAATGGTATCTGTTCTCTGACTCTTCCGGCGTCAGCCCACCGTTA
>NZ_JAHZSO010000027.1:0-1196 GCF_028421345.1 Escherichia sp. S10b | reverse complement strand
TGTAGTGGTCAAGTAATATTGGCCACGGTTTTACAGTAAAAATGGTATCTGTTCTCTGACTCTTCCGGCGTCAGCCCACCGTTATAATGGTGAGGTCTGACGCTGTTGTAGTAGTTCAATATGTAATCATTAATTTGCTGCCGGGCCTCGTCCTTGCCTGCGTAACCATTCGTTGGCACCCATTCTGTTTTCAGACTGCGGAAGAAGCGTTCCATGGGGCTGTTATCCCAGCAGTTTCCCCGCCGACTGACGCTTTGATTTATTCTGCAACGCCAGAGAAGTTGTTGATATTTAAGGCCTGTATACTGGCTTCCCTGGTCGCTATGGAACACGACATCCCGGGGTTGGCCACGCGTCTCATAGGCCATCCGCAGGGCACTGCTTATCAGTGCGGTATCGGCATGCGCTGACAGACTCCAGCCGATAACCCTGCGGGCAAAAAGATCCATAACAACCGCCAGATAGCACCAGCGATTTCCTGCCCAGAGATACGTAATATCTCCACACCATACCCGGTCTGGCTCCGGTACTGCGAACTGACGCTCAAGCAGATTCGGCAGGCTGGTATGCTCCTGACGGGCATTTTTATACTGATGTTTTCCGGGCTGACAACTGCTCAGGTTCAGATATTTCATCAGACGTCCGGCACGGTAACGGCTCATCGGGACGCCGTTTTGAGTCAGCATTTCAGCCAGAGTGCGCGCGCCCGCAGAGCCCCGACTTTGGTTCCACGCCCGGCGTATTTCGCTGCACAACCTGACTCGTGCCGGATTAACCGTATCGCGTCGTTTTCGCCAGTACCGGTAACTGCTGCGGTGTATTTCCAGAGCAGAACACAGGCTGACAACCGTGTGGCTGTCACTTAGTCTGGCGGCTATCGTGAACCGTTCAGCGAGTCGGACATTAAGAGCGCGGTAGCCTTTTTTAATATCGTATTTTGTTCCTCCAGACGGCGAACTTGCTTTTCCAGCTCGCGGATACGTTGCTGGTCTGGAGTAATGGGTGTGGCAGAGGGCGTAATACCCTGGCGCTCTCGCCTGAGCTGGCGTACCCAGCTCTCAAGCGTGGTTGAACCGACATTCATCGCTTCACTGGCCTGTCGATATGAGTAGCCCTTATCAACAATCAGCTGTGCACATTCCAGCCTGAACTCAGGGGTGAAGGTTCGTTTGGTTTTCTTGTTCATTAAGTCACCT
>NZ_JAHZSO010000026.1:0-56511 GCF_028421345.1 Escherichia sp. S10b | reverse complement strand
TCGCTAAGTATCTGTAAGTAAAGGGTTATCAACCAACTCATAATCGCTTGGTCGCTGGTTCAAGTCCAGCAGGGGCCACCAGATATAGCAAAGGCTGACGAGAAATCGTCAGCCTTTTTCTTTTTATATATCAGTTACTTTGCGTGCCAGTAAGCCGCTGCACGTACCCGCTGTGGGTCATACTGTTCCGCTTCAAAGCGGCGGCTTAAATTCTTAACGACTTTACCTTCGCCGGTTATCCAGATGAAGTAATCATCGGCAGGGATTTGCATCTGCGCCAGACGCGCATCTACCGCCTGCTCATCATGTGCCAGCCATTCGATATTAAAACCATCAAGGTGCGCGAGATAATCCTGACAGGCGTTATCCCGCACGCTAACCAGCGCACTAACTTGCGGTTTAACGGCAAGTTTGCTCAACGTTTCCAGGCGGCGGCGCAGTGCGGGCATTCCGGATTCATCGCAGACATACAGCTGATACGCGTAATCTTCCGGCACCACCAGCGAACCGCGCGGACCTGCCACCGTAAGTTTATCGCCCGGTTGCGCCTGCATCGCCCAGCCGCTGGCGACCCCACCGTCGTGAATAAAGAAATCGATCGCCAGTTCATGGCGTAGTTCGTCATACAGCGGCGTATAGTCACGCGACGGTGGGCGTGGTCCTTCCGGCCAGACGATGCCCTCTTCCGTTACCGTTGGCGGCACAAAGTGAGCGTCAGGTTGAGGAAAGAAGAGTTTGCTGTGATCGTCAAAGCCGCGCGATGTAAAACCGTCCAGCGCCTCGCCGCCGAGGACAATGCGCTGAAAACCGGCGCTGATGCGCTCAACGCGTAACACAGTCAGTTCACGGAAGCGCAGATCATTGCGAACGCGCTGCGGGTAGCGGGGGGAGTTATTCATTGTTATCGCCTTCGTGATAGTAATCAGATATATCTAAATAATTTTCGTAAATGATAATGATTGTTAATCATGATAAATGCAAGCGATTTGTAGAACTGATATATCTGAAGTATGTGAAGGCATTCAGTGCCATAGCAATGCTGCCGGATGCGGCGTGAACGTCTTATCCGGCCTGGATGTGAGGTGCTTCCACGTTTAAAAATCATTTTTGTACTTGCAGTAATGCTCACATCAGATATAAATTAGATATATCTAATCAAGCAAAAGGAGGCTGATATGAGCCATCATCACGAAGGGTGTTGTAAACATGAAGGCCAGCCACGCCATGAGGGCTGCTGCAAAGGTGAGAAGTCAGAACACGAGCACTGCGGACACGGTCACCAGCATGAACACGGTCAATGCTGCGGTGGTCGCCACGGTCGCGGCGGCGGTCGTCGGCAACGTTTCTTTGGTCACGGTGAATTGCGTCTGGTGATTCTGGATATTCTCTCGCGCGATGACAGCCACGGTTACGAATTGATTAAAGCGATTGAGAACCTAACCCAGGGGAATTACACCCCAAGCCCGGGCGTCATCTACCCAACGCTGGATTTTCTGCAGGAGCAGTCGCTGATTACCATCCGCGAAGAGGAAGGTGGTAAGAAGCAGATTGCGCTGACCGAACAAGGCGCGCAGTGGCTGGAAGAAAACCGCGAACAGGTGGAGATGATTGAAGAACGCATCAAAGCGCGTTGCGTTGGCGCGGCGCTGCGCCAGAACCCGCAAATGAAGCGGGCGCTGGATAATTTTAAAGCGGTGCTGGATTTACGCGTCAACCAGAGCGATATCAGTGATGCACAAATAAAAAAGATCATTGCGGTGATCGACCGCGCCGCTTTTGATATTACGCAACTGGATTAATCGCCGCATCCGCCAGTGGCGCGGTGCAATTGCCGGATGCGACGCTTGACGCGCCTTATCCGGCCTACACCCGCTACACACCCCGCAGGCCTGATAAGATGCGCCAGCATCGCATCAGGCATTGTGCTCCAACCGCCGGATCCGGCATACCGATTAATGCAGCACCGTCACCGCGTCTTCCAGTCGGCTGGCGCGGTGTTTCACCATCGCCGACACCTGCGCACTCTCTTCCACCAGCTCGGCATTTTTCTGGGTGATCAGGTTAAGCTCATCCACTGCACGGGTCAGGCTGGAAAGCCCATCGGCCTGTTCCAGCGTTGAATGGCTAATCTGGGCGATCAACTGGGTGACGTTTTTCACCTGTGCCACAATATCTTCCATCGTCCGTCCGGCGGCGTGTACCTGCTGCGAACCGGATTGCACCTTATCAGCACTGGCATCAATCAGCTTGCGAATATCGTTGGCAGCATTAGCGCTGCGGCTGGCTAAATGACGCACTTCCCCTGCCACCACTGCAAAACCTTTGCCCTGTTCGCCGGCACGCGCCGCTTCCACCGCCGCATTCAGGGCCAGAATATTGGTCTGAAATGCAATATCGTTAATCAGCGAAGTAATGGTGCCAATGCGCTGGGTACTGTCGGCGATATCGTCCATTGTCTTGATCACCGTGGTCATCGCCTCCCCACCCTGCACTGCCGCATTACTGGCGGTGATAGAAAGTTTATCGGCAGCCGACGCCGTGGCAGAGTTCTGTTTCACCGACGCCGCCATTTGGTTCATGGTCGCCACCGTTTGCTGAACGTTATCAACTGTCTGCTGGGTATGTTCGTTCAGTTCATCGGTGCCTTTCGCCAGCGTCTCACTGCCATTTCTGACACTGGACACCTGGCTTGAGACATCGTTAATTAGCCAACGGCACATCAGGCCAAGCTGCCCTACCGCGCGTAATGTCAGCCCCAGCTCATCGCTGCGATTCAGGTGCTCAACACTATTACGCTCTCCGGTCGCCACCTTCAGTGCCTGACGGGCGACATTTTCTATCGGGCGCACAATCTGCCATTCAAAACAAGCGCTTGCCAACAATACCACTAACACACAGAGGAAATACGTCACCACCGGGGCAGCAACAAACCAAAGCATGGCCGCCAGCAAGATAAACATCAGGGTCATCACTCCACGCGCCCGCCAGCGAAGCGGTAATGAAGGCAGTTTACCCAGCCAGCCTTTACGCACCACCAGGCCTTTATGAATACGCTTACTGGTACGTCCGGCGTTCAGCGCTTTGTACAGCGGCTCCACCGCCGCAATCTCTTCATCCGTCGCCCGGGTACGAATCGACATATAGCCACTGATTTTTCCCTCGCGCACCATCGGTACCGCATTGGCCCGCACCCAATAATGGTCGCCATTTTTGCGGCGATTTTTCACGATGCCGCTCCAGGGCTCCCCTTTTTTCAGGGTGAACCACATATCCGCAAACGCCGCTTTTGGCATATCCGGGTGACGCACCATGTTGTGCGGCTGCCCTTGTAACTCTTGCAAGGTAAAGCCGCTCACCTGCACAAAAGTGTCATTAGCATGAGTGATATAGCTTTGCAGATCGGTAGTGGACATCAGAGTGGTATCGTCCGCCAGCGGGGTATTTTGCTGAGTGACATACGGATGAGAAGACATGTTCGCGTCCTGTGCAGGTTATATGGTTGTTAACTTCTTGTCAGAGTTTATGTCGGCCCCGCTGCGGTTATCTTTAACCGATTAATTTGATTTAGATCGCAATTTGCGATTAAAGCACAAATCTAATTCTTTGATTTAAAATACTTTCACTCTGTTACTATACGAAAACGTTAATTATCTTGCCCAAAAATCAGGCAATTATTGCCCTGAAAACGTGCATTTGCGCAGCAATCATCAAATCCATACCCGACAAAAACCGTGCAAAATAACAACAAATGTTAACAAATAGCATTAAATATTGCACAAATGATAACCGAATTTGTGTTTATCCCGATTTTCGCGATCGCAGCCGGAGTGGCGCAATCCCTGCAATACTTAAATCGGTATCATGTGATACGCGAGCCTCCGGAGCATATTTTGAACAGGTTACCTTCGAGCGCATCGGCTTTAGCGTGCAGCGCCCACGCCCTGAATCTCATTGAAAAGCGAACGCTGGATCATGAGGAGATGAAAGCACTTAACCGAGAGGTGATTGAATACTTCAAAGAGCATGTCAATCCGGGGTTTTTAGAGTATCGCAAATCTGTTACCGCCGGCGGGGATTACGGAGCCGTAGAGTGGCAAGCGGGAGGTTTAAATACGCTTGTCGACACCCAGGGACAGGAGTTTATCGACTGCCTGGGAGGTTTTGGAATTTTCAACGTGGGGCACCGTAATCCAGTTGTGGTTTCCGCCGTACAGAATCAACTTGCGAAACAACCGCTGCACAGCCAGGAGCTGCTCGATCCGTTACGGGCGATGTTGGCGAAAACCCTTGCTGCGCTAACGCCCGGTAAACTGAAATACAGCTTCTTCTGTAATAGCGGCACCGAGTCCGTTGAAGCAGCGCTGAAGCTGGCGAAAGCTTACCAGTCACCGCGCGGCAAGTTTACTTTTATTGCCACCAGCGGCGCGTTCCACGGTAAATCACTTGGCGCGCTGTCGGCCACGGCGAAATCGACCTTCCGCAAACCGTTTATGCCACTGCTGCCGGGCTTCCGTCATGTGCCGTTTGGCAATATCGAAGCCATGCGCACGGCTCTTAACGAGTGCAAAAAAACCGGTGATGATGTGGCTGCGGTGATCCTCGAACCGATTCAGGGTGAAGGTGGCGTAATTCTGCCGCCGCCGGGCTATCTCACCGCCGTACGTAAGCTATGCGATGAGTTCGGCGCACTGATGATCCTCGATGAAGTACAAACGGGCATGGGGCGCACGGGCAAGATGTTCGCCTGCGAGCATGAGAACGTACAGCCGGATATCCTCTGCCTTGCCAAAGCGCTCGGCGGCGGCGTGATGCCGATTGGCGCGACCATCGCCACTGAAGAGGTGTTTTCAGTTCTGTTCGACAACCCATTCCTGCATACCACCACCTTTGGCGGCAACCCGCTGGCCTGTGCGGCGGCGCTGGCGACCATCAATGTGTTGCTGGAGCAGAACTTACCGGCTCAGGCTGAGCAAAAAGGCGATATGTTGCTGGACGGTTTCCGTCAACTGGCGCGGGAATATCCCGATCTGGTACAGGAAGCGCGTGGTAAAGGGATGTTGATGGCAATTGAGTTTGTTGATAACGAAATCGGCTATAACTTTGCCAGCGAGATGTTCCGCCAGCGCGTACTGGTGGCCGGAACGCTCAATAACGCCAAAACGATCCGCATTGAACCGCCACTGACACTGACCATTGAACAGTGTGAACTGGTGATCAAAGCGGCGCGTAAGGCGCTGGCGGCCATGCGAGTAAGTGTCGAAGAAGCGTAATATCAAATCGGATGGCGATACGACGTCGCCATCCGATCTTTTTATACGACGCGTACGCCCGCAGGCATCATCCGCTCCGGCGTTAACAACACGCTTTCACTGCCGTCATCGGTTTCCGCACACAACAGCATGCATTCCGACGTTTCACCACGCATTTTCGCTTTTTGCAGATTGCATAAGACCACCACCGTTTTCCCCATCAGCTCTTCTTCGCTGTAGTACGGCACCAGGCTGGTCACGGTTTGCAGTGTTTTTTCCCCCACATCAACCTGTACGATGTACAGCTTGTCGGCGTTTTCATGGCGTTTCACTTCCACAATCTTTCCGACGCGCATTTCCAGACGTGCAAAATCAGCGTAAGCCACGGTTTCCATTGTTTCCTCCCTTCGGGTAAAATTTTACTAAACTATAGCAAAAGTTTTTCTCAATCCTGTAGGCTAAAAATGGAGAATGCAGGCGTGATCACATTCGTGAGCCGCTGTGTTACCGTTACAGCGTCAAAGAAACGCGCTTTATTTACTGAAAACAGGTGACCCGATAAGCACTTCCTCTACAATGGGGGCGCACATCAGGGAAAGTAAAAAAGGTAAACATGGCAACACTAAAAGACATCGCAATCGAAGCTGGCGTATCCCTGGCGACAGTATCCAGGGTCTTAAATGACGATCCGACATTGAATGTGAAAGAAGAGACGAAACATCGCATTCTCGAGATCGCCGAAAAGCTGGAGTACAAGACCAGTAGTGCCCGTAAACTCCAGACAGGTGCAGTCAACCAACACCATATTCTGGCTATCTACAGCTACCAACAGGAGCTGGAGATCAACGATCCTTACTATCTGGCGATCCGCCACGGCATTGAAACTCAGTGCGAAAAGCTGGGCATTGAGCTCACCAACTGTTATGAACACAGCGGATTACCAGACATTAAAAACGTCACCGGTATTTTAATTGTCGGCAAACCCACGCCCGCCCTGCGCGCCGCCGCCTGTGCGTTGACCGACAATATCTGTTTTATCGACTTTCACGAACCCGGCAGCGGTTACGATGCGGTGGATATCGATCTGGCACGCATCAGTAAAGAAATCATCGACTTCTATATCAACCAGGGCGTTAATCGTATTGGTTTTATTGGCGGTGAAGATGAGCCTGGCAAGGCGGATATTCGTGAGGTCGCCTTTGCGGAATATGGCCGACTGAAACAAGTGGTACGCGAAGAGGATATCTGGCGCGGCGGTTTTTCCAGTTCGTCGGGTTATGAACTGGCAAAACAAATGCTGGCGCGGGAAGACTATCCGAAGGCACTGTTTGTTGCTTCCGATTCCATTGCTATCGGCGTACTGCGGGCAATTCATGAACGAGGCCTGAACATCCCACAGGATATTTCGCTTATCAGCGTTAACGATATCCCCACCGCGCGATTTACCTTTCCGCCGCTCTCCACCGTGCGCATCCATTCCGAGATGATGGGAAGTCAGGGCGTTAACCTGGTGTATGAAAAAGCCCGCGATGGTCGCGCGCTGCCGCTGTTAGTCTTCGTTCCCAGCAAATTAAAACTGCGCGGCACGACCCGTTAAATCCCCTTACACACTGTCCGGCAATCGTTTTTGCCGGACAGTGCTGCCGTTTATTTTCGTGATCCAGTTAAAGTAAATGCATTTACCTGCTACTTTTTAGTAAAAATTTTACTAAACTCCCCAGCAATTACACAAACTACCATCACCATGAATGGTTCCGATTTCTCTCTACCGGGAGGCCCTATGAATCGCTGGGAAAACATTCAGCTCACCCACGAAAACCGACTTGCGCCGCGTGCGTACTTTTTTTCATATGATTCTGTTGCGCAAGCGCGTACCTTTGCCCGCGAAACCAGCAGCCTGTTTCTGCCCTTAAGCGGTCAGTGGAATTTCCACTTTTTTGACCATCCGCTGCAAGTACCAGAAGCCTTCACCTCTGAGTTAATGGCTGACTGGGGGCATATTACCGTCCCCGCCATGTGGCAAATGGAAGGTCACGGCAAACTGCAATATACCGACGAAGGTTTTCCGTTCCCCATCGATGTGCCGTTTGTCCCCAGCGATAACCCAACCGGTGCCTATCAACGTATTTTCACCCTCAGCGACGGCTGGCAGGGTAAACAGACGCTGATTAAATTTGACGGCGTCGAAACCTATTTTGAAGTCTATGTTAACGGTCAGTATGTGGGTTTCAGCAAGGGCAGTCGCCTGACCGCAGAGTTTGACATCAGCGCGATGGTTAAAACCGGCGACAACCTGTTGTGTGTGCGCGTGATGCAGTGGGCGGACTCTACCTACGTGGAAGACCAGGATATGTGGTGGTCAGCGGGGATCTTCCGCGATGTTTATCTGGTCGGAAAACACCTAACGCATATTAACGATTTCACTGTGCGTACCGACTTTGACGAAGCCTATTGCGATGCCACGCTTTCCTGCGAAGTGGTGCTGGAAAATCTCGCCGCCTCCCCTGTCGTCACGACGCTGGAATATACCCTGTTTGATGGCGAACGCGTGGTGCACAGCAGCGCCATTGATCATTTGGCAATTGAAAAACTGACCAGCGCCAGCTTTGCTTTTACTGTCGAACAGCCGCAGCAATGGTCAGCAGAATCCCCTTATCTTTACCATCTGGTCATGACGCTGAAAGACGCCAACGGCAACGTTCTGGAAGTGGTGCCACAACGCGTTGGCTTCCGTGATATCAAAGTGCGCGACGGTCTGTTCTGGATCAATAACCGTTATGTGATGCTGCACGGCGTCAACCGTCACGACAACGATCATCGCAAAGGCCGCGCCGTTGGAATGGATCGCGTCGAGAAAGATCTCCAGTTGATGAAGCAGCACAATATCAACTCCGTGCGTACCGCTCACTACCCGAACGATCCGCGTTTTTACGAACTGTGTGATATCTACGGCTTGTTTGTGATGGCGGAAACCGACGTCGAATCGCACGGCTTTGCTAATGTCGGCGATATCAGCCGTATTACCGACGATCCGCAGTGGGAAAAAGTCTACGTCGAGCGCATTGTTCGCCATATTCACGCGCAGAAAAACCATCCGTCGATCATCATCTGGTCGCTGGGCAATGAATCCGGCTATGGCTGTAACATCCGCGCGATGTACCACGCAGCGAAGGCGCTGGATGACACGCGACTGGTGCATTACGAAGAAGATCGCGATGCTGAAGTGGTCGATATTATTTCCACCATGTACACCCGCGTGCCGCTGATGAATGAGTTTGGTGAATACCCGCATCCGAAGCCGCGCATCATCTGTGAATATGCTCATGCGATGGGGAACGGACCAGGCGGGCTGACGGAGTACCAGAACGTCTTCTATAAGCACGATTGTATTCAGGGACATTATGTCTGGGAGTGGTGCGACCACGGGATCCAGGCGCAGGATGACAACGGCAACGTCTGGTATAAATTCGGCGGCGACTACGGCGACTATCCCAACAACTATAACTTCTGTCTTGATGGTTTGATCTATTCCGATCAGACGCCGGGACCGGGCCTGAAAGAGTACAAACAGGTTATCGCGCCGGTAAAAATCCACGCGCTGGATCTGACTCGCGGCGAGCTGAAAGTCGAAAATAAACTGTGGTTTACCACGCTTGATGACTACACCCTGCACGCAGAGGTGCGCGTCGAAGGTGAAACGCTCGCGACGCAGCAGATTAAACTGCGCGACGTTGCGCCGAACAGCGAAGCCCCCTTGCAGATCACGCTGCCGCAGCTGGACGCCCGCGAAGCGTTCCTCAACATTACGGTGACCAAAGATTCCCGCACCCGCTACAGCGAAGCCGGGCATTCTATCGCCACTTATCAGTTCCCGCTGAAGGAAAACACCGCGCAACCAGTGCCTTTCGCACCAAATAATGCGCGTCCGCTGACGCTGGAAGACGATCGTTTGAGCTGCACCGTTCGCGGCTACAACTTCGCGATCACCTTCTCAAAAATGAGTGGCAAACCGACATCCTGGCAGGTGAATGGCGAGTCGCTGCTGACCCGCGAGCCAAAGATCAACTTCTTCAAGCCAATGATCGACAACCACAAGCAGGAGTACGAAGGGCTGTGGCAACCGAATCATTTGCAGATCATGCAGGAACATCTGCGCGACTTTGCCGTAGAACAGAGCGATGGTGAAGTGTTGATCATCAGCCGCACAGTTATTGCCCCGCCGGTGTTTGACTTCGGGATGCGCTGCACCTACATCTGGCGCATCGCTGCCGATGGCCAGGTTAACGTGGCGCTTTCCGGCGAGCGTTACGGCGACTATCCGCACATCATTCCGTGCATCGGTTTCACCATGGGGATTAACGGCGAATACGATCAGGTGGCGTATTACGGTCGTGGACCGGGCGAAAACTACGCCGACAGCCAGCAGGCTAACATCATCGATATCTGGCGCAGCACCGTCGATGCCATGTTCGAGAACTATCCCTTCCCGCAGAACAACGGCAACCGTCAGCATGTCCGCTGGACGGCACTGACTAACCGCCACGGCAACGGTTTGCTGGTGGTTCCGCAGCGCCCAATTAACTTCAGCGCCTGGCACTATACCCAGGAAAACATCCACGCTGCCCAGCACTGTAACGAGCTGCAGCGCAGTGATGACATCACCCTGAACCTCGATCACCAGCTGCTTGGCCTCGGCTCCAACTCCTGGGGCAGCGAGGTGCTGGACTCCTGGCGCGTCTGGTTCCGTGACTTCAGCTACGGCTTTACGTTGCTGCCGGTTTCTGGCGGAGAAGCTACCGCGCAAAGCCTGGCGTCGTATGAGTTCGGCGCAGGGTTCTTTTCCACGAATTTGCACAGCGAGAATAAGCAATGAGGATCATCGATAACTTAGAACAGTTCCGCCAGATTTACGCCTCTGGCAAGAAGTGGCAACGCTGCGTTGAAGCGATTGAAAATATCGACAACATTCAGCCTGGCGTCGCCCACTCCATCGGTGACTCATTGACTTACCGCGTGGAGACAGACTCCGCGACCGATGCGCTATTTACCGGGCATCGACGCTATTTTGAAGTGCATTACTACCTGCAAGGGCAGCAAAAAATTGAATATGCGCCGAAAGAGACATTACAGGTAGTGGAATATTATCGTGATGAAACTGACCGTGAATATTTAAAAGGCTGCGGAGAAACCGTTGAGGTCCACGAAGGGCAAATCGTTATTTGCGATATCCATGAAGCGTATCGGTTTATCTGCAATAACGCGGTCAAAAAAGTGGTTCTCAAAGTCACCATCGAAGATGGTTATTTCCATAACAAATAACAACTACGGCGGCAAAAGGAGTTTGCCGCCACCGCTACCCTACACATTTTCGGAGATGTGTTATGTCTGATACCAAACGTAATACAATCGGCAAATTCGGCTTGCTCTCGCTGACTTTTGCCGCCGTTTACAGCTTTAACAACGTTATCAATAATAATATTGAGCTTGGACTGGCCTCGGCACCGATGTTTTTCCTCGCGACGATTTTTTATTTTATTCCCTTCTGTCTGATCATCGCAGAATTTGTTTCGTTAAATAAAAACTCAGAAGCCGGTGTCTACGCGTGGGTAAAAAGTTCGCTGGGCGGACGTTGGGCATTTATTACTGCCTATACCTACTGGTTCGTAAACCTGTTCTTTTTCACCTCACTGTTGCCGCGCGTTATTGCTTATGCTTCGTATGCCTTCCTCGGATACGAATATATTATGACGCCGGTTGCCACCACCATTATCAGTATGGTGCTGTTCGCCTTCTCCACCTGGGTTTCCACCAACGGGGCGAAAATGTTGGGGCCAATTACCTCCGTCACTTCAACGCTGATGCTGCTGTTAACGCTCTCCTACATTTTACTGGCAGGTACGGCGCTGGTTGGCGGCGTACAGCCTGCTGACCCCATCACCGTTGACGCGATGATCCCGAACTTCAACTGGGCGTTCCTCGGCGTTACCACCTGGATCTTTATGGCCGCAGGTGGCGCGGAGTCCGTCGCTGTGTACGTTAACGACGTCAAAGGCGGTTCGAAATCGTTCGTTAAAGTGATCATCCTCGCCGGGATTTTTATCGGCGTACTGTATTCCGTCTCCTCGGTGCTGATTAACGTCTTCGTCAGCAGCAAAGAGTTGAAATTTACCGGCGGATCGGTGCAGGTATTCCACGGCATGGCGGCGTATTTTGGTCTACCGGAAGCGTTGATGAATCGCTTTGTCGGTCTGGTGTCCTTTACCGCGATGTTCGGTTCCCTGCTGATGTGGACCGCAACGCCGGTGAAAATTTTCTTCTCCGAAATCCCGGAAGGCATCTTTGGTAAGAAAACCGTCGAACTGAACGAAAACGGCGTTCCGGCGCGCGCAGCGTGGATCCAGTTCCTGATCGTCATCCCGCTGATGATTATCCCGATGCTCGGTTCCAATACCGTGCAGGATCTGATGAATACTATTATTAATATGACCGCCGCAGCGTCCATGCTTCCGCCGTTATTCATCATGCTGGCTTACCTGAATTTACGCGCCAAATTAGATCACCTGCCACGCGATTTCCGTATGGGCTCCCGCCGCACCGGTATTATCGTTGTTTCAATGCTGATTGCGATATTTGCCGTAGGGTTTGTCGCTTCGACATTCCCGACTGGCGCGAATATTCTGACCATCATTTTTTATAACGTCGGCGGTATTGTTATCTTCCTCGGCTTTGCGTGGTGGAAATACAGTAAATATATAAAGGGATTAACGGCTGAAGAGCGCCATATTGAAGCGACGCCAGCCAGCAATGTTGATTAAGCAGAATAATAAAAAATGAGCAGGCATTTTCCCTCTTCCTGGATGAGGAGAGGGAAAATAGTTTCTGCCTTTATATTTTTATAATTACAACGATAAAAGGCTGTACTTTTTCTTTAGCTCATGGATTAACACAATGAAATTAATCACTGCACCATGCAGAGCATTACTTGCTCTGCCGTTTTGCTACGCCTTTTCTGCGGCAGGAGAAGAAGCACGTCCGGCAGAACATGACGACACAAAAACACCTGCAATTACCTCGACATCTTCTCCTTCATTTCGTTTTTACGGCGAATTAGGGGTTGGTGGATATATGGATTTAGAGGGTGAGAATAAACATAAATACAGCGACGGTACCTATATTGAAGGTGGCCTGGAGATGAAGTACGGCTCCTGGTTCGGCCTGATTTACGGCGAAGGCTGGACCGTGCAGGCCGACCACGACGGCAATGCCTGGGTGCCAGACCATAGCTGGGGTGGTTTCGAGGGCGGAATTAACCGTTTCTATGGCGGTTATCGTACCAATGATGGCACCGAAATCATGCTCAGTCTGCGTCAGGATTCCTCGCTGGATGACCTGCAATGGTGGGGCGACTTCACCCCCGATCTGGGCTACGTCATTCCCAATACCCGCGACATTATGACCGCGCTGAAGGTGCAGAACTTAAGCGGCAACTTTCGTTATAGCGTCACCGCCACACCTGCCGGACATCATGACGAAAGCAAAGCCTGGCTACATTTTGGCAAGTACGATCGCTATGACGACAAATACACCTATCCGGCAATGATGAACGGTTACATCCAGTATGACCTTGCCGAAGGCATCACCTGGATGAACAGTCTGGAAATCACCGACGGCACAGGACAGCTCTATCTCACGGGCCTGCTAACTCCTAACTTTGCCGCTCGCGCCTGGCACCATACCGGACGCGCCGACGGGCTGGACGTACCGGGAAGTGAAAGTGGGATGATGGTGAGCGCCATGTATGAAGCGTTAAAGGGCGTTTATCTCTCCACCGCTTATACCTACGCCAAACATCGCCCTGACCACGCTGACGATGAAACCACCTCTTTCATGCAGTTTGGTATCTGGTACGAATACGGCGGCGGACGTTTCGCCACGGCTTTTGATAGCCGCTTCTACATGAAAAATGCCTCTCACAATCCCAGCGACCAAATCTTCCTGATGCAATATTTCTACTGGTAATAAGGACTGTAATTTCATGAAAATAAAAACTATTTTAACGCCAGTAACCTGCGCTCTGCTGATAAGTTTTTCCGCCCATGCCGCTAACGCCGACAATTATAAAAACGTGATTAACCGTACTGGCGCGCCGCAGTACATGAAGGATTACGATTACGACGATCACCAGCGTTTTAATCCGTTTTTCGATCTCGGAGCCTGGCATGGTCATCTGTTGCCAGACGGCCCTAACACCATGGGCGGCTTTCCGGGCGTTGCGCTGCTGACGGAAGAGTACATCAACTTTATGGCCAGCAATTTCGACCGCCTGACCGTCTGGCAGGACGGCAAGAAAGTCGACTTTACGCTGGAGGCATACAGTATTCCCGGTGCGCTGGTGCAAAAACTGACAGCAAAAGATGTGCAAGTCGAAATGACTCTGCGCTTCGCCACGCCGCGCACGTCACTACTGGAAACCAAAATCACCAGCAATAAACCGCTGGATCTGGTGTGGGACGGCGAACTGCTGGAAAAACTGGAAGCGAAAGAAGGGAAACCGCTTTCCGATAAAACCATTGCTGGCGAATACCCTGACTATCAGCGCAAAATCAGCGCCACCCGTGATGGCCTGAAAGTCACCTTTGGCAAAGTGCGCGCCACCTGGGATCTGCTGACCTCCGGCGAATCGGAATATCAGGTGCATAAATCCCTGCCGGTGCAGACTGAAATCAACGGTAATCGCTTTACCAGTAAGGCGCATATCAACGGTTCGACCACGCTCTACACCACCTATTCCCATCTGCTGACCGCTCAGGAAGTTAGCAAAGAGCAAATGCAGATCCGCGATATTCTGGCGCGTCCGGCGTTTTATCTCACCGCCTCGCAGCAACGCTGGGAAGAATACCTGAAGAAAGGGTTAACCAATCCGGATGCGACGCCGGAACAGACGCGCGTCGCGGTGAAAGCGATTGAAACGCTCAACGGTAACTGGCGCTCACCGGGCGGTGCGGTGAAATTTAACACCGTTACACCGTCGGTGACCGGGCGCTGGTTCTCCGGCAATCAGACCTGGCCGTGGGATACCTGGAAGCAGGCGTTTGCGATGGCGCATTTCAATCCGGACATCGCCAAAGAGAATATCCGCGCGGTCTTCTCCTGGCAGATCCAGCCTGGCGATAGCGTGCGTCCGCAGGATGTGGGCTTTGTCCCCGACCTGATAGCGTGGAACCTTAGCCCCGAGCGTGGTGGCGATGGCGGCAACTGGAACGAACGTAATACCAAACCCAGCCTTGCCGCCTGGTCGGTGATGGAAGTGTACAACGTCACCCAGGATAAAGCCTGGTTGGCAGAGATGTACCCGAAACTGGTGGCCTATCACGACTGGTGGTTACGTAACCGCGATCACAACGGCAACGGCGTGCCGGAATATGGCGCGACCCGCGACAAAGCCCACAACACTGAGAGCGGCGAGATGCTGTTTACGGTGAAGAAAGGCAACAAAGAAGAGACGCAGTCTGGGCTGAACAACTACGCCCGCGTGGTGGAGAAAGGCCAGTACGACAGTCTGGAAATTCCGGCACAGGTCGCTGCGTCGTGGGAATCGGGGCGTGATGATGCCGCCGTCTTTGGTTTTATCGACAAAGAACAGTTGGATAAATATGTCGCTAATGGCGGCAAACGTAGCGACTGGACGGTGAAATTCGCCGAAAACCGCAGTCAGGACGGAACGTTGCTGGGCTACTCGCTATTGCAGGAGTCGGTGGATCAGGCCAGCTATATGTACAGCGATAACCATTATCTGGCGGAGATGGCAACCATCCTCGGTAAGCCAGAAGAGGCCAAACGCTATCGCCAGTTGGCACAGCAGCTCGCGGACTACATCAACACCTGTATGTTCGACCCGACTACCCAGTTCTACTATGACGTACGTATTGAAGATAAACCACTGGCGAACGGCTGCGCGGGCAAACCGATTGTTGAGCGCGGTAAAGGGCCGGAAGGCTGGTCGCCGCTGTTTAACGGTGCGGCAACGCAGGCCAATGCCGACGCGGTGGTGAAGGTGATGCTCGATCCTAAAGAGTTCAACACCTTTGTCCCGCTGGGAACGGCGGCGTTAACCAATCCGGCTTTTGGCGCTGATATCTACTGGCGTGGGCGCGTATGGGTGGATCAGTTCTGGTTTGGTCTGAAAGGGATGGAGCGTTACGGTTATCGCGATGATGCCCTGAAACTGGCGGATACGTTCTTCCGTCACGCCAAAGGATTAACCGCCGATGGCCCAATTCAGGAGAATTACAACCCGCTGACTGGCGCACAGCAAGGCGCACCAAATTTCTCCTGGAGTGCCGCGCATTTGTATATGTTGTATAACGATTTTTTCCGTAAGCAATAATTTGCAACTGCTGGCGGATGCGGCGTAAACGCCTTATCCGCCCTACATGTGCAATCCTCCTGGCCGGATAAAACGCGACAAGCGTCGCATCCGGCATCTGCACCGTGCCACTGGCGGATGCGGCGTGAACGCCTTATCCGCCCTACATGTGCAATCCCCCAGGCCGGATAAAACGCGGCAAGCGTCGCATCCGGCGTTACCACCGGGCGTATTCTTTTTGAATCCCATCACAAACCCCGCACTCCCCTTTTCCCTTTTCTCCGGCGACGGCTAAATTAGAACTCATCCGACCACATAACAATTATTTTACATACTGGACAATTTTATGAGCTACCCGTCGCTGTTCGCCCCGCTGGATTTAGGTTTTACCACGTTAAAAAACCGCGTGTTGATGGGCTCAATGCACACCGGGCTGGAGGAATACCCGGACGGTGCCGAGCGGCTGGCAGCGTTTTATGCCGAACGCGCCCGTCACGGCGTGGCGCTGATTGTCAGCGGCGGCATTGCACCAGATTTAACAGGCGTTGGCATGGAAGGTGGCGCAATGCTCAACGACGCCAGCCAGATCCCACACCATCGCACCATTACCGAAGCGGTACATCAGGAAGGCGGCAAAATAGCCCTGCAAATTTTGCATACCGGGCGCTACAGCTACCAACCGCATCTGGTCGCTCCCTCCGCATTGCAGGCCCCCATCAACCGTTTCGTTCCTCACGAACTCACGCATGAAGAGATCCTGCAACTGATCGACGATTTCGCCCACTGCGCGCAACTGGCACGGGAGGCAGGATACGACGGTGTAGAGGTAATGGGGTCCGAAGGGTATTTGATCAACGAATTTCTGACGCTGCGCACCAATCAGCGTAGTGACCAGTGGGGCGGCGATTACCGCAACCGGATGCGATTTGCCGTAGAAGTAGTGCGTACGGTGCGCGAACGCGTCGGCAACGACTTCATTATTATCTACCGGTTGTCGATG
This sequence comes from Escherichia sp. S10b, assembly GCF_028421345.1. NCBI lineage: Bacteria > Pseudomonadati > Pseudomonadota > Gammaproteobacteria > Enterobacterales > Enterobacteriaceae > Escherichia > Escherichia sp. S10b. Next base: position 39,896 of record NZ_JAHZSO010000026.1, on the reverse strand, counting down.
CTCGACCTGGTCGAAGGCGGCGGCACTTTTGCCGAAACGGTAGAACTGGCGCAGGCCATTGAAGCGGCGGGCGCGACCATTATCAACACCGGCATTGGCTGGCATGAAGCACGTATTCCGACCATTGCCACGCCCGTGCCGCGCGGCGCATTTACTTGGGTCACGCGCAAACTGAAAGGCCACGTCTCGCTGCCGCTGGTGACCACCAACCGGATTAACGATCCGCAGGTTGCCGACGATATTCTCTCGCGCGGCGATGCCGATATGGTATCGATGGCACGACCGTTTCTTGCTGATGCGGAACTGCTGTCAAAAGCGCAATCGGGGCGAGCCGATGAGATCAACACCTGCATTGGCTGCAATCAGGCCTGCCTCGATCAGATCTTCGTTGGCAAAGTCACCTCGTGCCTGGTGAATCCTCGCGCCTGCCACGAAACCAAAATGCCAATCCTTCCTGCCGTGCAGAAAAAAAATCTGGCGGTGGTCGGTGCGGGACCTGCTGGGCTGGCGTTTGCCATTAACGCGGCGGCGCGTGGGCATCAGGTAACATTGTTTGATGCCCACAGCGAGATCGGCGGGCAGTTTAATATCGCCAAACAGATCCCCGGCAAAGAGGAGTTTTACGAAACGCTGCGCTATTACCACCGGATGATCGAAGTGACGGGCGTGACGCTGAAACTCAATCACACCGTGACGGCGGATCAGTTACAGGCGTTCGATGAAACGATCCTCGCCAGTGGGATCGTGCCGCGCGTTCCGCCTATCGACGGGATCGATCATCCGAAGGTATTGAGTTATCTCGATGTACTGCGCGACAAAGCGCCGGTAGGCAACAAGGTTGCCATCATCGGTTGTGGCGGGATTGGTTTTGATACGGCGATGTATTTAAGTCAGCCGGGCGAATCCACCAGCCAGAATATCGCCAGGTTCTGTAATGAGTGGGGGATCGACAGCAGCCTACAACAGGCTGGTGGCTTAAGCCCGCAGGGAATGCAGATCCCGCGTAGCCCACGGCAAATTGTGATGCTCCAGCGCAAAGCCAGCAAACCGGGACAGGGGTTAGGCAAAACCACCGGCTGGATCCATCGCACCACCCTGCTCTCGCGGGGTGTGAAAATGATCCCAAGCGTAAGTTATCAGAAGATTGACGATGACGGGCTGCATGTGGTGATCAACGGCGAAACGCAGGTATTAGCAGTGGACAATGTGGTGATCTGCGCAGGGCAAGAGCCAAACCGCGCGCTGGCGCAACCGCTGATTGATAGCGGGAAAACTGTGCATTTAATTGGCGGCTGCGATGTGGCTATGGAGCTGGACGCACGACGGGCAATTGCCCAGGGAACACGGCTGGCGCTGGAGATTTAAATCGTTATTTGAAGCGCCGGATGCAACGCATCCGGCACGTCGCGTTAATCAATAAACAAGGCGGGAGAAATGCCGAATCGTGTTGCCAATTTTTTAGCGTGTTCCAGCGTTAATTTCCTCTTCCCGCTCAAAACGCGTGACACCATAGATTTACTGCCAATTTCCGGCAGATCGGAAAGGGTTAAACCATATTGATCCATAAGGGTACGAATCACGGCTATACCGCCAGGCATGGCTTGAGCCATGGCATTAAATTCCGCAAATTCGGGCGCTGATTCTTCCCACGCGGTTATTTTGGCACACACCAGATCCAGCAAGGGGTTTTCAGGATCGTTGAGCAGCAGATGATCTACCAGTTCCAGCGCCTGGGTGTATTGTTCCTCGTTCTGAATACCCGCCAGAAAAGGTGCCACCGCAGTTAGCTTTTCTCCTGCTTGCAAGATGTCGGCAATCGCAATCATTTTTTCCCCTTAGTACGATGAACAGCGGTAAAGAAATCGTATTCTTTATGCGTCATAACTTCACGTATGTAGCATAAACGTTGAACAACGCTAAACAAGAGAATGTAGAGGATGGTGACAGGGATTTTTTGTTTTATGGAAGCGCGATTCCAGAACTGGGCAGACATTGCCGGATGCGACGCTTGCCGCGTCTTATCCGGCCTGGGAGTAACGTGCTGAACGTAGGCCGGATAAGGCGTTAACGCCGCATCCGGCAGGTAACTCCCAATCTTACCGACGACGCCCCAGCTTCACTGTTTTCAGCACCACAAATTTATTATTCGTGGCGATGGTGGTGCAGTTGCCGAAAATCTTCTTCAGTTTATGGAAGTAATCCAGGTGACGGTTGGCAACGATATACAGTTCGCCGTTGATTTTCAGGCAGCGGCGGGCGTGGTGGAACATCTCCCAGGCGACGTTATCGGTCAGCGCATGTTGCTGATGAAACGGCGGGTTGCAGAGCACAGCATTAAAGCGGAAAGGCTCCACTCCGGAGAGCGCGTTGTTGATCATAAACTCGCAGCGATCCAACGCCTCTGGCATGTTGGTTTCAACATTCATTCGGCTGGAAGCGACCGCCATCGGCGATTCATCGACAAACACCACTTTCGCCTGCGGGTTTTTATCAAGCAGCGTCAGGCCAATAACGCCGTTACCACAGCCGAGATCGACAATCTCACCTTCGAGATTCTCTGGCAGATGTTGCATAAAGAAGCGTGCGCCAATATCCAGCCCAGTGCGGGAGAAGACATTCGCATGGTTGTGGATAGTCCAGTCAGTACCTTCCAGCTTCCAGCTAACGGTCTGCGGCGCATCGGCCAGCGGCGGTTCATTGAAAGTGCAATTAATCAGGCGCGCTTTTTTCCATGCCAGCGTAGTGGTGGTCGGGCCGAGCACTTTCTCGAACAGCTCCAGCGTGGAAGTGTGAATGTCACGGGCTTTGGCACCGGCAATAATACGTGTATCCGACGTGACCACTTTGCGCAGCGCACGCAGTTGCTGTTCCAGCAATGCCAGTGTTTTCGGCACTTTGATCAGCACCACACCCGGCTGTTGCGGGTAGTCGGCGGTGCTGTCGAGAAACTTCACGCTCGACTCATCAATCCCGTTGAGGCGTAAATTCTCGCGCGTCGCCAGTTCACTGATGTATGAGTCGCCAATGCTGTACGGCTTATGTTCCGCCAGCGCGCAGCTTAACGCACCAAAGGCATCATTCAGGATCAACACCGGGCCGCGGATTTCTGTGTCGTCCAACTGTTGCAGCAAATATTCATCCGCCGCTTCCCACGCCTGTAGCGGGTTAACGTCATCCGTCGCCGGAAAACGTTGTAGTGTCAGTGAACGGAAACCGTTGTCTAAGTGGCTCATCGGCCCTCCTGAATGATAAAATTTCGACGTTGCCCCTGAAAAGGGTGCGTGAGTATACCCTTTTTCTCTTTTTCGTGGGCGGTTATGAACAATCTTACTTATCTTCAGGGTTATCCCGAGCAGCTACTTTCCCAGGTGCGAACGCTGATTAACGAACAGCGTCTGGGCGATGTGCTGGCAAAACGCTATCCGGGAACACACGACTACGCCACCGATAAAGCCCTCTGGCAATATACTCAGGATCTGAAAAATCAGTTTCTGCGTAATGCCCCGCCGATCAATAAAGTGATGTATGACAATAAGATCCATGTGCTAAAAAACGCGCTCGGGTTACATAGCGCTGTTTCTCGTGTGCAGGGCGGCAAGCTGAAAGCAAAAGCAGAGATCCGCGTCGCTACTGTGTTTCGCAACGCGCCGGAACCGTTTTTACGTATGATCGTGGTGCACGAACTGGCGCACCTGAAGGAGAAAGAGCATAACAAAGCGTTTTACCAGTTGTGCTGCCATATGGAGCCGCAGTACCACCAGCTTGAGTTCGACACCCGGCTGTGGCTAACGCAGTTGTCGCTTGGGCAGGACAAAATCTGAAAATGATGTCAGGCGTTATCTTTTCTTTCTTTAGCGCCTAAAATCGACCTCCCCCCTTTCGTTAAGGATAACGACCATGCAGCCCCGTCTTCTTCTCCGTATTTGTTTTTCTCGCCGGACTCTTAAGATTGGCTGTTTGTTGTTGCTTATAGCAGGAGCGACCATTTTTATTGCCGATCGCGTTATGGTCAACGCCAGCAAGCAGCTGACCTGGAGCGATGTCAACGCAGTTCCGGAGCGTAACGTGGGCTTATTGCTGGGGGCCAGGCCGGGTAATCGCTACTTTACCCGACGTATTGATACCGCAGCAGCGTTGTACCACGCCGGAAAAGTGAAATGGCTACTGGTAAGTGGCGATAACGGACGTAAAAATTACGATGAAGCATCAGGTATGCAGCAGGCTTTGATCGCTAAAGGCGTACCGGCGAAAGTGATCTTCTGCGACTATGCCGGATTCTCAACGCTGGATTCGGTAGTGCGTGCTAAAAAGGTTTTTGGTGAAAACCATATCACCATTATCTCGCAAGAATTTCATAACCAACGCGCCATCTGGCTGGCAAAACAGTACAGCATCGACACTATCGGTTTTAACGCGCCTGACCTCAATATGAAGCACGGTTTTTATACTCAACTGCGGGAGAAACTCGCTCGTGTCAGCGCCGTGATTGACGCCAAAATCCTCCATCGCCAGCCGAAATATCTCGGGCCATCGGTCATGATTGGGCCGTTTAGTGAGCATGGCTGTCCGGCAAAAGAATAATGCGTATCTGCGCACGTCGAAGATGAAAAAGGCGTGCTACATTGACGACAGAATCCCTTTATGGAGTATCCACGCGTTATGATACGTTTCGCTGTGATTGGTACGAACTGGATCACTCGCCAGTTCGTCGAGGCCGCCCATGAGAGCGGTAAATACAAGTTAACCGCCGTATATTCCCGCAGCCTTGAGCAGGCTCAGCACTTCGCCAATGATTTTTCTGTCGAGCATCTGTTTACCTCGCTGGAAGCGATGGCGGAAAGCGATGCCATTGACGCGGTGTATATTGCCAGCCCGAATGCCCTGCACTTTTCCCAGACACAACTTTTCCTTAGCCATAAAATTCATGTGATTTGCGAGAAACCACTGGCGTCGAATCTGGCGGAAGTGGATGCCGCCATTGCCTGTGCGCGGGAAAATCAGGTGGTGCTGTTTGAGGCATTTAAAACCGCCTGCCTGCCGAACTTTCATTTGCTGCGCCAGGCGCTGCCGAAAGTCGGCAAATTGCGTAAAGTCTTTTTCAACTATTGCCAGTATTCCTCGCGCTATCAACGTTACCTGGACGGTGAAAATCCCAACACCTTTAATCCGTCATTCTCTAACGGTTCAATTATGGATATCGGCTTTTACTGCCTGGCGTCGGCGGTGGCGTTATTTGGTGAGCCGAAAAGCGTGCAGGCAACCGCCAGTTTGCTGGCAAGCGGTGTAGATGCCCACGGCGTGGTGGTGATGGATTACGGTGATTTCAGCGTCACCTTGCAGCACTCAAAAGTCAGTGATTCTGTCCTGGCGAGCGAGATTCAGGGCGAAGCAGGATCGCTGGTGATTGAAAAACTGTCTGAATGCCAGAAAGTGTGCTTCGTGCCGCGTGGCAGCCAAATGCAGGATCTCACCCAGCCGCAGCATATTAATACCATGCTCTACGAAGCAGAGCTGTTCGCTACCCTGGTGGATGAGCATCTGGTGGATCATCCGGGGCTGGCGGTCAGTCGCATCACCGCCAAACTGCTGACCGAGATCCGCCGCCAGACTGGGGTGATTTTTCCGGCAGATAGCGTAAAACTATAATTGCCAAAGTAAAACAGTGTAAAAGGTATGTAACAGACCATTGACTGGCTGAATGGTCTGTCATACTTTGTTACCTGCAAAGGGGAGTAACTTCATTGCCGGTCGATCGTCATTACGATGTGTGAAAAACCACATCCGGTCACCGGGCAACCCGAAAGGAATACGCAGACGTATTCCTTTTTTGTTGTAAGTGAGACCTTGCCGGAAGGCGAGGTCTATGCATAAAAAGCAGCGGCTGACGTCTTCCGACGTTGGCCGTTTTTTTATGTGTAAGGAACTTCTATGAATACTGTCGGCACGCCGTTGCTATGGGGCGGATTCGCTGTTGTTGTCGCCATTATGCTGGCTATCGACCTGTTGTTGCAGGGGCGTCGTGGGGCACATGCCATGACCATGAAACAGGCTGCGGCCTGGTCGCTGGTCTGGGTGACGCTGTCGTTACTGTTTAACGCCGCTTTCTGGTGGTATCTGGTGCAAACCGAAGGTCGCGCCGTTGCCGATCCACAGGCACTGGCCTTTCTCACAGGTTATCTGATTGAGAAATCGCTGGCGGTCGATAACGTCTTTGTCTGGCTGATGTTGTTCAGCTATTTCTCTGTTCCGGCGGCATTACAACGCCGCGTGCTGGTGTATGGCGTGCTCGGGGCGATTGTTCTGCGTACCATCATGATCTTCACTGGCAGCTGGCTAATTTCGCAGTTCGACTGGATCCTGTATATCTTCGGTGCCTTCCTGCTGTTTACCGGCGTGAAGATGGCGCTCGCCCATGAAGATGAATCAGGCATTGGCGACAAGCCGCTGGTGCGCTGGCTACGCGGTCATTTGCGCATGACCGACACCATCGACAACGAGCATTTCTTTGTGCGTAAGAATGGATTGCTGTACGCCACACCGCTGATGCTGGTACTGATTCTGGTGGAATTGAGCGACGTGATTTTCGCCGTGGATAGCATTCCGGCTATCTTCGCCGTGACCACTGACCCGTTCATTGTGCTGACCTCAAACCTGTTTGCGATCCTCGGCCTGCGTGCGATGTATTTCCTGCTGGCGGGCGTAGCAGAGCGTTTCTCGATGCTCAAATATGGCCTGGCGGTGATTCTGGTGTTTATCGGTATCAAGATGCTGATTGTCGACTTCTACCATATTCCAATCGCCGTCTCGCTGGGCGTGGTGTTTGGCATTCTGGTGATGACGTTTATTATCAACGCCTGGGTGAATTATCGGCATGATAAGCAGCGGGGTGGATAATTTTTAATCTGCCTAAGCCGTGTACCCTGTCATTAACATGAGCACCGTTTTCTCCCTCTCCCTTCCAGGGAGAGGGTCGGGGTGAGGGTAATTTTTCGCACCGATGCTGGCCTGTTCCCCTCACCCTAACCCTCTCCCCAAACGGGGCGAGGGGACTGACCGAGTCCTTTTTTGATGTTGTCATCAGTCTGGAAGCCGCACGTTGGCTTTATTTTTATGTCAAATAAATGTAACTATTAAGTTGCAAAATATGACCTCTCTTTAAAATCCAGCATTTTTCGCTTCCCGAAGCTGTAACTTTCCTTATACTCGACCTTGCAAACACTTTGTTACATCCTGAAAGATGCGTCGACAGAACGCACCAGGGATGTGCGACAACACAATGAAAGGATCGAAAAATGACTACGCAACGTTCACCGGGGCTATTCCGGCGTCTGGCTCATGGCAGCCTGGTAAAACAAATCCTGGTCGGCCTTGTTCTGGGGATTCTTCTGGCATGGATCTCAAAACCCGCGGCGGAAGCTGTTGGTCTGTTAGGTACTTTGTTCGTCGGCGCACTGAAAGCCGTTGCCCCCATCCTGGTGTTGATGCTGGTGATGGCATCTATTGCTAACCACCAGCACGGGCAGAAAACCAATATCCGCCCTATTTTGTTCCTCTATCTGCTGGGTACCTTCTCTGCTGCTCTGGCCGCAGTAGTCTTCAGCTTTGCCTTCCCTTCTACCCTGCATTTATCCAGTAGCGCGGTTGATATTTCGCCGCCGTCAGGCATTGTCGAAGTGATGCGCGGGCTGGTAATGAGCATGGTTTCCAACCCCATCGACGCGCTGCTGAAAGGTAACTACATCGGGATCCTGGTGTGGGCAATTGGCCTCGGTTTCGCACTGCGTCACGGTAACGAGACCACCAAAAACCTGGTCAACGATATGTCGAATGCCGTCACCTTTATGGTGAAACTGGTCATTCGCTTCGCACCGATTGGTATTTTTGGTCTGGTTTCTTCTACCCTGGCAACCACCGGTTTCTCCACACTGTGGGGCTACGCGCAACTGCTGGTCGTGCTGGTTGGCTGTATGTTACTGGTGGCGCTGGTGGTTAACCCATTGCTGGTGTGGTGGAAAATTCGTCGTAACCCGTTCCCGCTGGTGCTGCTGTGCCTGCGCGAAAGCGGCGTGTATGCCTTCTTCACCCGCAGCTCTGCGGCGAACATTCCGGTGAATATGGCACTGTGTGAAAAGCTGAATCTGGATCGCGATACCTATTCCGTTTCTATTCCGCTGGGTGCCACCATCAATATGGCGGGCGCAGCAATCACCATTACCGTGTTGACGCTGGCTGCGGTTAATACGCTGGGTATCCCGGTCGATCTGCCCACGGCGCTGCTGTTGAGCGTGGTGGCTTCTCTGTGTGCCTGTGGCGCATCCGGCGTGGCGGGGGGTTCTCTGCTGCTGATCCCGCTGGCCTGTAATATGTTCGGTATTTCGAACGATATCGCCATGCAGGTGGTTGCCGTCGGCTTTATCATCGGCGTATTGCAGGACTCTTGCGAAACCGCGCTGAACTCTTCAACTGACGTGCTGTTCACTGCGGCAGCTTGCCAGGCGGAAGACGATCGTCTGGCAAATAGCGCCCTGCGTAATTAATTGTTTAACCCCTTTCGTCTACGGCGGGAGGGGTTTTCTCTACTTTAAACGGATCAATTCCCCTTTTCTGCATCCGCCAGAAACGAATGATATTCAAGCCATTCATAAGCAGAAAACTACCCTCAATCATTGTGCCGCCTATCGACCCCGCCCAGAAGTTGTGAATCACCCAGCAACACGTTGAAAACCACATCACGCAGCGCATGGTGAGCCCTTTACAGCGGAACAGCGCCCAGGTACTGACAATCGTACCGATAACCGGCAATAGTTCGACAGGATGATGGAACTTCGCGAGGCCAATTCCGCCAGTCAGCACAATAAAAATCGCCATTACCCATAAGCTGCGCGTGCGTAAGGTAATCAATGTACGAATGGCATTAAGGATGGCACTGGCACCAGCGGGATAGGTGCCCAGAAGAAAAAAATGTACGCCAATAACGGCGCTATAGACCGAAAGCTGCTTTTTGAAGCGACGTTCGTCACGATTGAAAAATGTTGTGATACCAATCAGAAAGGCGATGACACCCACGCCCTGGGCCAGCCAATACGCGGTCATGATAAATCCTTATCAGGTATGGAAAAGCAAACGGCGCTTCACATTATGAAACGCCGTTTTTTATTAACAACTCATTTCGACTTTATAGCGTTACGCCGCTTTTGAAGATCGCCAGTTCGCGGAAGTCGTTACGCTCGTTGCAGGTTTGTTTACCGTTGGCAAACTCAACGATGGTGTCGATAAATTCTTCCAGCAACTGCGGCATCACTTTACCGTGGATCAGCTGACCCGCGTCAAAGTCGATCCAGTGTTTTTTCTTCGCCGCCAGTTCACTGTTGGTAGCGATTTTCACCGTCGGTACAAAGCCGCCGTATGGCGTGCCACGACCAGTACTGAACAGCACCATATGGCAGCCCGCACCCGCCAGGGCGCTGGTCGCTACGGCATCGTTACCCGGCGCACTTAACAAGTTCAGCCCCGGCGTTTTCAGACGCTCGCCGTAACGCAGCACGTCAACCACGACGCTGGAACCCGCTTTCTGGGTACAGCCAAGGGATTTATCTTCCAGCGTGGTGATACCGCCCGCTTTGTTCCCCGGCGATGGGTTTTCATAGATCGGCTGGTCATGGGCAATAAAGTACTGTTTGAAGTCGTTGACCATGGTCACCAGTTTTTCAAACGTTGCTTCGTCGCGGCAATGGTCCATCAGCAACTGCTCTGCGCCAAACATCTCCGGCACTTCGGTCAGTACGGTAGTACCGCCGTTAGCAATCACGTAGTCAGAGAAACGCCCCAGCATCGGGTTAGCAGTAATACCAGAAAGACCGTCAGAACCACCGCACTCCAGACCAAACTTCAGTTCGCTGAGTTTGCCTGGCTCGCGTTTATCGTTGCGCATCACGTTATACAGCTGATGCAAATGCTCGATCCCGGCTTCGATCTCATCATCCTGCTGTTGGCAGATCATGAAATGAACGCGTTCAGGATCGATATCGCCCAACGTTTCACGGAATGCGGCAACCTGGTTGTTTTCACAGCCCAGACCAATCACCAGCACTGCGCCCGCGTTCGGGTGGCGCACCATGTTTTGCAGCATGGTGCGGGTGTTGATGTGATCGTCGCCCAGTTGTGAGCAGCCGTAGGTGTGGCTGAAGAGGAACACGCCGTCGGTACCTTCGGCGTTGTTGGTCTCTTTCAGGAAACGGTTCTGGATTTGCCGCGCGATGCCGTTGACACAGCCCACGGTTGGCAGGATCCACAGCTCATTACGCACCCCGACATCGCCGTTAGCGCGACGATAGATCTGCACTTCACGATCTGCCGCTTGCGCAGGCAGATCCTGAAAATCAGGTTGATAGCGATACTGATCCAGATCGCTCAGATTCGTGCGCGTATTGTGGGCGTGGACGTGTTCCCCCGCCGCAATATCCGCCAATGCATAACCAATCGGCAGGCCATATTTGATGACGTTGGCCCCTTTTGCGATATCCGTTAACGCAAATTTATGTCCACGAGCAACATCCTGGCGCAGCGTAACAGTCTGGTTATCGACACTGACTTCTGTGCCTTCAGCCAAATCTGCTAAAGCGACCGCGACGTTATCCAGCGCATGGATCTTGATGTATTGCATATCAACCCCAGACCTTAGTTCAGTTCAATGGCGAAGTAGTCACGCGCATTGTTAAAGCAAATATTTTTCACCATCTCGCCCAGCAGGTTGATGTCCGCCGGTGCTTCGCCCGCTTCCACCCAGCGACCGATCATCTGGCACAGAATGCGGCGGAAGTATTCGTGACGGGTGTATGACAGGAAGCTACGGCTGTCAGTCAGCATACCGACAAAGCGGCTCAGCAGACCGAGCTGCGCCAGTTGGGTCATCTGACGTTCCATACCGTCTTTCTGATCGTTAAACCACCAGCCGGAACCGAACTGCATTTTGCCCGGCATACCTTCGCCCTGGAAGTTACCGATCATGGTGCCCAGCACTTCGTTATCGCGCGGGTTCAGGCAGTAGAGAATGGTTTTCGGCAGCAGGTTTTCTTCGTTCTGCTTGCTCAGCAGCTTAGACAACTCTTCCGCCATCGGACGGTCGTTGATGGAGTCAAAGCCTACATCCGGCCCCAGCAGTTTGAACTGACGCAGGTTGTTATTACGCAGCGCGCCAATGTGGTACTGCTGTACCCAGCCGCGACGTGCATATTCGGCACCAAGGAACACCAGTACCGCAGTTTTGAACTGTGCCACTTCGTGCTCGCTCAGGGGTTCGCCAGCCAGACGGCGCGCCAGAATGCTGTCCAGTTCCGCTTCGTTCGCTTCAGCAAACATCACCACGTCCAGCGCATGGTCAGACACTTTACAGCCGTGAGCGGCGAAGTGATCCAGACGTTTGGTCAAGGCAGTTTGCAGGTCAGCAAAGCGGCGAATGTCGGTATCGGAAACTTCGCCCAGCTTCGCCATGTAGTCGTTAAAGGTCGCCTGTTCAATGTTAAAGGCTTTGTCCGGACGCCAGCTCGGCAGCACTTTGATGGTGAAAGAGCCGTCTTTGGCGATCTCTGCGTGATGCTCCAGAGAATCGATCGGGTCATCGGTGGTGCCGACCATTTTCACGTTCATCTGCTGCATGATGCCGCGCGCGGAGAAGTTATCCTGCGCCAGCAGTTCGTTACATTCGTTCCAGATTTCATCGGCAGTTGACGGAGAAAGCAATTTGCCAGTGATACCGAACGGACGACGCAGTTCGAGGTGCGTCCAGTGGTATAACGGGTTGCCGATAGTGTGCGGAACAGTCGCCGCCCAGGCGTCAAATTTTTCACGGTCAGACGCATCACCAGTACACAGACGCTCAGCCACACCGTTGGTACGCATAGCGCGCCATTTGTAGTGATCGCCTTTCAGCCAGATGTCATACAGGTTTTTAAAACGATAGTCTTCCGCAATCTGCTGCGGCGGCAAATGGCAATGGTAATCGAAAATCGGCTGGTCTTTTGCGTAGTCGTGATACAGACGGCGGGCAAATTCGGTATCTAACAGGAAATCTTCAGTCATAAACGGAGTCATTTTCGTCTTCCTCTCAACGAGTGAGCTAGCTTGCTTATGGTGCGATGCTGACAAAGTTATCACACCAATTTCCAGAGTCCGAAGATATTTTCGTGAGTTAGATCAATAAACGTAGTTAAAAAAATTACTCTCAAAGTGGTAAATCTCTCTGCAGGCCGCGCCAGTACTGGCCTCGCTGTCGTCAGGTAATGTCCCTACAAATATTCGCACATTTGTGATGGCTCTCACCTTTTAAAGTTGTATGACAAGTTATCTTTCTGCCGTCGCAAATCATAAGTCGACGGAATGCAAATTGCCGATTCATTCATTTGTTAGATGAATCGGGTTAACCGGTACGGAAGCCGAATTAGCACGAAACTTTCATGGCAACGTTCGGGGCGTGCCGGTTTTTTTTCGGTTACCCGGTCGTAACTAACATCTTCAGCCTCTGGCGGGATGATGGCCGCGCTTCCTGCGGATATAACAAAACGATGAGGTTTTACATGCGTAAAATTAAAGGGTTACGTTGGTATATGATCGCACTGGTGACGCTTGGCACCGTGCTTGGTTACCTGACGCGTAACACTGTGGCGGCAGCTGCGCCAACTCTGATGGAAGAGTTAAACATCTCCACCCAACAGTATTCCTATATCATCGCAGCCTATTCTGCTGCTTATACGGTCATGCAACCGGTAGCGGGCTATGTACTGGATGTGCTGGGTACGAAAATCGGTTATGCAATGTTTGCTGTGCTGTGGGCCGTGTTCTGTGGTGCAACCGCGCTGGCTGGTAGCTGGGGTGGCCTGGCGATTGCTCGTGGTGCAGTCGGTGCCGCGGAAGCAGCGATGATCCCGGCGGGTCTGAAAGCCAGCTCCGAATGGTTCCCGGCGAAAGAGCGTTCCATCGCGGTAGGTTACTTTAACGTAGGTTCTTCGATTGGTGCGATGATTGCGCCGCCGCTGGTGGTATGGGCAATCGTAATGCACAGCTGGCAGATGGCATTTATCATCTCCGGTGCATTGAGCTTTATCTGGGCGATGGCATGGCTGATTTTCTATAAACATCCGCGCGACCAGAAGCATCTGACCGATGAAGAACGCGACTATATTATTAATGGTCAGGAAGCCCAGCACCAGGTGAGCACGGCGAAGAAAATGTCCGTTGGTCAGATCCTGCGTAACCGTCAGTTCTGGGGTATCGCACTGCCGCGTTTCCTGGCAGAACCGGCCTGGGGTACTTTTAACGCGTGGATCCCGCTGTTCATGTTTAAAGTTTACGGCTTTAACCTGAAAGAGATCGCGATGTTCGCCTGGATGCCGATGCTGTTTGCTGACCTCGGTTGTATCCTCGGTGGTTACCTGCCGCCGCTGTTCCAGCGTTGGTTTGGTGTGAACCTGATCGTTTCCCGTAAGATGGTCGTAACGCTGGGTGCTGTGCTGATGATTGGCCCGGGTATGATCGGTCTGTTCACCAACCCGTATGTCGCAATTATGCTGCTGTGTATCGGTGGTTTTGCCCACCAGGCACTGTCTGGCGCGCTGATTACGCTCTCTTCTGACGTGTTCGGTCGTAACGAAGTGGCGACGGCGAACGGTTTAACCGGGATGTCCGCATGGCTGGCAAGTACGCTGTTTGCGCTGGTTGTCGGTGCACTGGCTGACACCATCGGCTTCAGCCCGCTGTTCGCAGTTCTGGCAGTATTTGACCTGTTAGGTGCGCTGGTTATCTGGACCGTGTTGCAGAACAAACCGGCGATTGAGGTGGCGCAGGAAACACATAACAATCCCGCACCGCAACATTAACGTTTAACTTAAGTTGTAATGACGAAGCCGCTTTATCAGACGGCTTCGTCGTTTATATAGAAAAAAGCGTTTGTCCGCTTTGCAGGGTTAATTGATGGTTGGCAAGGAAGGCGTAAAGATTACTGACAATTTGCCCATGTAGTACCCGGCCTGTTTATCCATCACGCTGAATTTATCGACTGCCAGAGTCAAGGGTGTCGGCACACACATCACGGCATAGCGAATACCGGGCAGTACCACCGGACGCACACGTTTCAGGTTAATGCTGTTCCAGACCATATTTTCATTATTGCGCACATCAATTTGCCCACCGGTTTCCGGGTTGTACATTTTGACCCGGTAATCAATGCGTTCTCCCTCGTCGGTGGTGGTCCCTCCCTGACGATAGATAGAGAAGTAACCGTCTCTGCGCCCTGCAGCTGGTCGCCCTTCATCTTTGAGCATGATTTCATAACTGATGGCATTACCGTTAAAACCATCGTACAGGCACATGTCCAACATGGTCAGATCTTGCGCGTAGTTGCTGCCGTTAACGCTTCCTGTTGGATGCAAGTCTAACTGCACCCTTGGCGTGGCGTGGGCGAACTCCGGGAAGAACACGTCAATATGGTTGGGGTCGAGCGTATTCAGGGTAATATTTGCGAAATAGTCCTGGGCCGGGCTGTTCGAATGTAATTTAACTTTCCCCTTCCAGACGCCACCAATCGGCAAATTCTTCATCTCTGTCTGCTCAAGGTAGAGCGTAAGAAACTTTGTATCGTATATATAATAATGTTGACCATCTTCTGTACATGAAGATCTATTAGAATCCTTAAGATTCGTCTGAAGCCCTTTGCCCCCCTTGCATCCTGGCGGCGCTTCATCGCTACTTACAATGGCTGTTTTAAATCCTTTGAGTTTTACCGGCCAACGCATCCCACTGCGTTGTTCAGTTAAATAGATTTGTACTGTCGATATATTTCCATTAGCTGTACAGGTTTGTTGGAGGTCAGGATACGAACATTCATACCACATATATCCATTATTTCCTGCCGACGCTTCATCCTTCCAGAAGTAATAATCCGCTCTACCAGATGCCAAATCATACGTAATTTCACTGGTCACGTCAGGAGCTGCCTGAACGCCAGTGAGCGTGCCAAACAAGCCCAATATCGCCGCAATCAATCGATTTCTCATGGTGCAACCTCCCTTTGCGCCGTCTGAACGTTTCCACGTAATTTAGGCTGTTTCAACTGTGCCTGAACCTGAATCGACTCCGGTAATTGTGAATAAGTCACCACACTACAAGTAACATCTCCGCTGTAACGAATGCTGGCGCGTTTCTTTACAACACTTAGTGGACACTTAAGGAATTGCTGCCCGGAAAGCAGATAGAGCTCTTTTTCGCTGCCGTTAATTTCAAGTGTAAATCCGCCATCTTCAGCTACCAGTAACATGGCGCTGTTCAGCCCCACAATCGGGAATTTTTTCACCGCTGCCGGCAGTAATAAACGACCGATATAGTTGTAGTTAAAGCTGGCAGACACTTCGCGATAGCGCAGCTTGCCAGGCAACAACATTAATTCACGATTCCCTGCACCGTTAATGATGTTTGTTGTCCCCTGCTGATTGCCCTGGCTACTGTCGTTAACCTCAACAAAACCAGACTGAAATCCAGGATAAGGGAACAACACACTGTCACTTTGACCAAGCTGCAAAGTTCGGCTGCCTGCCACCCGCGCTTCGAGTTGCAGATCCTGACTCTCTTCATCCTGTTCAGAGAAGCCTTTCACATCCACCAGTACCGCACCCAGCAAATCGTCTGTACCACTGGCTCCCAAATTAACGCCATAGCGACTGACAGCCAGCGTAGAGCTATAAGTGCCCGTAAAGGCCGAAAGATGATCATGATTCTTACGGTCATAACTATCAGATACGGTAGCGTAGACATTTCCGTATTGCCCATCCCAACGCCCGTTAACCGCGCTGTTTATGGTATCGGTGTTCAGGCCTCCGACGGTTACGCCAAGTTCTTTATGGCTGAATGAATCGTTATAAAAGGTATGCGATAACTGCCATGACGTTTGATCGCCATCCTGTTCGCTATAACGATAATCCGTAGACACATTGGTTGAATGGCTGTTGTTATTGCTATCCATCGCTGGCGTGTCAGATAACGAAAACGATAAGTACAAGCCGTTGTCGTCGTTATCGCCACCGTTGTCATTACGATGGAAAACACCGACTGACGTACTCAAAATCCAGTCACGCATCACAAAAGCGCGGGAAGCGCTAAGTTGTACAGTTTCAGAGATACTTTGCGCTGTTGTCTGGCGAAGATAGTTATTTTCAAAGCTCTGCTGTTTATCCCAACGCAAACTATCATCAGTGTTATTTTGTGTGCGGGTATAACCCAGCATCATATTCCAGCCGACAAAATTCTGTGAAACCGTCGCGGAAATACTTTCATAACAGCTTAAGGCGTTATAGCTCTCTCTGCTGTCGGTTGTACAAGCATCGCCGTCAGAGTTGGTCCGATAAAAGCCCAACGTCGGCCATCCCGGATTACTCCAGTTGGCCTGTTGCATATCACCTTTGCCGCCGTCATCGTTACGGAACACGCTGGCGCTGATTGCAAGATTCCCCACCCCGCCTAAATCTGCCGTCCAGTTATTACCTAACTCGAAAGCACTCACATCATCGGCATTCGCCAGCCCTGCGTAGAGCTCATATTGCGGATGTAATGGCAGGCGTACTCCTAGCTGATAAGCTGAACTTTCATCATCAGAAACCTGTGATGTAGTTTTACCTGCCTGTAAGAACCATTGCGCATTTCCGTCAGTCAGACCGCCGGTTTTGGTAAACGGCACAAGCTCGGTGCGGGTGAGTTGGTTATTTTCGTAGACTTTTAATGCCACGCTGTAGCTGCCAGGCGGAAAGGAACTGGTATCAATAAATTGCGAACCACTATTGAGATAAAATGATCCCAAAAGTTGCTCATTACGATAAGCGTCAACACGAGAATTGCGCGAAAGCAGAACCATTACTGGGGTTCCTTGCTGGCTTTGCGCCTGGTTTAAATAGCTCAGTGTCGACCCGATACGCATCCCATCAATTGCACCGAGTGGCAGAAAGTTAAAGGTAAAGTTCCCGCCTTGTGCATTAAATAGTGTGCGGTTGTCCATGCGACCCGCCTGCACATAATAACGACGTAAAAAATCATAACGATAATAGAGATCGCTGACGTCAGCATTACTGTCACTGACATCATCTGCATCATAACCGTTGAAATTCCAGTGTGCACCAATATAACTATTTTCTGTTATTCCCAGCGCACCGTTTCCCTGAATAGACAACGATTGGTAATCATCCTGTGCCAGAACATTGATGTCTTGCTGATGTATAAAAGCATTAACAGTATTTTTGTCTGGATTTAAATATAATGACTTCGCATCGAAAGCTGAATTCCATTGCGGATTAATAAACAACGTTGCCGAACTTTCTTCATCATTATAGATTATTTCCAGCGTATCGGTATTCAGAAAACCACACCCTGAGTCAGTACGTACATAACCGCAAGCCAATTCACCGTGGCGAGCTAGCGGCTGCGATAATTTTTCTTTCACTATATGCGCGATTTTCTGATCGTCTACATCCAGTTCCAGCTTGTTATATAGACTTGCTGGATCAAGAAATGTTACGGTATCAAGATTAACCATTGCATAATATTTACCGAGACTTTTCCCTGAAAAATAAACCTCGATATACTCCTGCTGTCCCTGAGCAATAACCTCAAACCCTGCGGGAATTTTGGTTAATGTCGCCTCTGCCGGGCTGAGACTCGCCAGGATCAAAAGAGCCAGTAATTTTTTATCCATGGCAATCCTGAAATCCATAACAAATACTAAAACAGTTAAAATAAGGGAGGGCTACCCCTCCCTTTGTTACGTGTTAATTCTGTTATCTGGATTAGATATCCTGAGACAGATAAATGCTTACTACACCACGGTAGATGCCTGTCTCCAGAACACCTTTGGTGGTTTGAGCAAACATCAGGTTTTTAGCCAGAGAACCGTTAGTTAACGCATCGGAAGCAAAGATTTTGGTTGCGGTAAAAGTGGTTGCCGCATCAGCTTTAATTTCTTCACCGCCCCAGGTTACTGTCAGCGGAACAATCTTGCTAGCATCCAGGCTTTGAACCAGTTGCGCCGGGGAAACTAACTGCATTTTTACATCTTTGGTAACGTCGTTAGACCAGATTTTGGTCATCAACTGGTAAGATTGCAGACCCTGCCCCGGCAGATATTGCATTTCTACTGCTTTCGGCAACGCGGTGTTATCGGTCTGTGTCATATCCAGAGCGGCATCAACGTTGGCCGTTACAGTAATATCCTTTTGTACTGCCAATGCGGAGCCTGCAACAGAAAACATCGCTGCGACCAGAAGAGATTTTGCAAATACCTTTTTCATTACTATTCCTTCGTTTATTACAATGATAATTAATGGACCGCCAGTTCAAACTCGCCATTATCTTTGGTGATCCAGTTATTATATTTGACAACGATTTTGTCGTAGCCAGATATGCTTTCAAGATTTCTTTCCTGACCAGGGAAGATGTTTTTATTTACGGTCTGTATCTTACAATTTTCTTTGCTATTATTTTTACAATAAGCGATCGTTAAAATCTTTAAGCGTTGATTCCCTGCATTAACTAATTTTTGGGCAGCATTTACTTCTAACTTAGCAATAGGTTGCTGAGGTGGAACACTAACAACAATCCCCCAAATTAAGTTAACTGTTAACTGCATAGAGAGATCTTTTTTATCTGTGGCAACGTCATCAATACTGGGAACCGCTTCAAATTTAACGCGATAATTTTTCTCTTTTTGCTCTGGTTCCATCGCAACAAAACGTACGGTTTTGCTACTACCGGCTGGTAAAGCGAATTTAGGTGGCATAACAACCAGATGATTTGCATCACCGGATTTAATCTCAACTTCATTTTCCTGAGGCGTCGATGGATTATCGATACGGAATACTGTCGCCTTGATGTACTGAACTTCATTACTTTTAGATATTACGCGAACGTTGCCTTCACCCTGACTATTAATGGAAACAGCCATAGGATAAACAGTCATATTTGACTGTGCCAAAAAAGGAGCGAACACGAATAAAAGCGGCGTAAGCCGTGATAAGAGATTAATTTTCGCCACCATATAAATTTGATCTTACAATATTGTTTCCAAAAAGTTGGTGTATTAGAGATGTAGATTTATTGTAAGTCAATATAAAAAAGCATTTTTAGTTAATATTAAATTTAAAGGCTGGGAATTAACTTACTGAAATTTAGTAGCTTTCACAATGACGATACTTATTTTTTAGGAATTTATAAATATTCACAATATTAATTCAATACATTAATTCAATCACCAAATTTATATATGACCAATGGCATACCCATGAATAAAGTGGTATGATAACTTCGTCCGCATTCCACTCCGGGAGACGCATATGGAAATCACTGAACCACGCCGTTTGTATCAACAACTTGCCGCTGACCTGAAAGAGCGCATCGAACAGGGCGTCTATCTGGTAGGTGATAAACTGCCTGCAGAACGCTTTATTGCCGATGAAAAGAACGTCAGCCGTACGGTAGTTCGTGAAGCCATCATCATGCTGGAAGTTGAAGGCTATGTCGAAGTGCGTAAAGGTTCAGGTATTCATGTGGTTTCCAACCAGCCGCGCCATCAGCAGGCAGCTGACAATAATATGGAATTCGCCAATTACGGTCCGTTTGAGTTGCTTCAGGCTCGCCAGCTCATCGAAAGTAATATTGCCGAATTCGCGGCAACTCAGGTAACGAAACAGGACATCATGAAACTGATGGCCATTCAGGAACAGGCGCGCGGCGAACAATGCTTCCGTGATTCCGAGTGGGATTTACAGTTCCACATTCAGGTAGCCCTGGCGACGCAGAACTCCGCCCTGGCGGCCATCGTTGAAAAAATGTGGACACAACGTAGCCATAACCCGTACTGGAAAAAACTGCACGAACACATTGATTCCCGTACCGTCGATAACTGGTGTGATGACCACGATCAAATCCTCAAGGCGCTGATTCGCAAAGATCCTCATGCTGCTAAGCTGGCAATGTGGCAGCACCTGGAAAACACCAAGATCATGTTATTCAACGAAACCAGCGACGACTTCGAGTTCAATGCCGACCGCTATCTATTCGCCGAAAACCCGGTGGTGCATCTCGATACGGCCACCAGTGGCAGTAAATGAAATACCTGTCCGACAGGCGCTGCGACGCGCCTGTTTGTCTCGTCGGTAAGCGAAAAGTATAAAGTGTCAGCCTGTGTAAATCCTCTCGCCACCCTCCCCTGCATTCAGCAAAATCAGACTCCACGGACATGTAATTTTGATAACGAACAACGTTGACCTTTGTTACAATTAGATTCAATTTGAATTTATGTTTTTGAATGCTTTCTTATCTCACGATTTAACAGGGAATAGTTCAGGCTGTGTTGATGTATCAAACCCGCAGAACATACCAAAACAGCAATAACATTGCGGTAGTGCATCTTTTAAAACCAGCGTGGCGTTAACCGATTCACTAGGAATAATGAATGGAACTTTTGACCCAATTGCTGCAAGCCCTGTGGGCGCAGGATTTTGAAACCCTGGCCAATCCATCGATGATTGGCATGTTGTATTTTGTCTTGTTTGTAATTTTGTTCCTTGAAAACGGCTTGCTTCCAGCGGCCTTTTTACCGGGCGACAGTTTACTGGTATTGGTCGGCGTGTTGATTGCGAAAGGCGCGATGGGTTACCCGCAAACGATTCTGCTGCTGACCGTTGCCGCCAGCCTCGGCTGCTGGGTCAGCTATATTCAGGGGCGATGGCTGGGCAATACCCGCACCGTACAAAACTGGCTATCTCATTTACCCGCGCATTATCATCAACGCGCACACCATCTTTTTCATAAACACGGTTTATCGGCGCTGTTAATTGGTCGCTTTATTGCGTTTGTCAGAACACTGCTGCCGACGATTGCCGGGTTATCAGGGCTGAATAACGCGCGCTTTCAGTTTTTCAACTGGATGAGCGGTCTGCTGTGGGTATTGATCCTGACAACTCTGGGTTACATGCTCGGCAAAACGCCGGTATTTTTAAAGTACGAGGACCAGCTGATGTCATGCCTGATGCTGCTCCCGGTGGTGCTGCTGGTGTTTGGCCTGGCAGGTTCTCTGGTCGTGTTATGGAAAAAGAAATATGGAAATCGGGGGTAAGGGATGCAAATACCTCGCATGTCGCTTCGCCAGCTAGCCTGGTCCGGCACTGTTTTACTTCTGGTCGGCACGCTGTTGCTGGCCTGGTCCGCGGTTCGCCAGCAAGAGTCTACGCTGGCGATTCGTGCCGTTCATCAAGGCACAACGATGCCAGACGGTTTTTCGATCTGGCATCACCTTGACGCTCATGGCATTCCTTTCAAAAGTATCACCCCCAAAAACGACACTCTGTTAATTACATTTGACTCCAGCGACCAGAGCGCCGCCGCAAAAGCGGTCCTCGACAGAACATTGCCCCATGGCTACATCATTGCGCAGCAGGACAATAACAGTCAGGCTATGCAGTGGCTGACCCGGTTACGGGATAACTCTCATCGCTTCGGATAACTTCCTGTTATCCGAAACATATCACTCACTTTGGTGATTTCACCGTAACTGTCTATGATTAATGAGGCGGTGGTTAACACTACCGCTTCGTTGTCTGGACAATCGTTCCTTTGTAATAGGTCCGAATCACAATGGAAGGTTCAAGAATGAAATACCGCATCGCTTTAGCTGTTTCTCTCTTTGCTCTTAGTGCCGGTAGTTATGCCACTACCCTGTGTCAGGAAAAGGAGCAAAATATCCTTAAGGAGATCAGCTATGCCGAAAAACACCAAAACCAGAATCGTATTGACGGTCTGAATAAAGCCCTGAGTGAAGTCCGGGCCAACTGTTCAGATAGCCAGCTGCGTGCCGATCATCACAAGAAAATCGCAAAGCAGAAAGATGAGGTGGCGGAACGCCAGCAAGATTTAGCCGAGGCGAAGCAAAAAGGCGATGCCGATAAGATTGCCAAACGCGAACGGAAACTGGCAGAAGCGCAGGAAGAGCTGAAAAAGCTGGAAGCGCGCGACTACTAACTCACAATAGTCACTACTTACTCACCTGGAGAAAACTATGTCGAAAGAACACACTACGGAACATCTGCGTGCTGAGTTGAAATCCCTTTCCGATACGCTGGAAGAGGTGCTTAGCTCATCTGGCGAGAAGTCGAAAGAAGAGTTGAGTAAGATTCGTAGCAAAGCGGAGCAGGCACTGAAACAGAGCCGTTATCGCCTGGGTGAAACCGGTGATGCCATCGCCAAACAAACCCGTGTCGCGGCGGCGCGTGCTGATGAGTATGTGCGTGAAAATCCGTGGACCGGCGTGGGAATTGGCGCTGCAATCGGTGTAGTGCTCGGCGTTCTGCTGTCGCGTCGTTAATTATGGCGGACACTCATCACGCGCAAGGGCCCGGTAAAAGCGTTCTGGGCATCGGGCAGCGAATTGTTTCCATCATGGTTGAAATGGTGGAAACACGTCTGCGGCTGGCGGTGGTGGAGCTGGAAGAGGAAAAAGCTAATCTCTTTCAACTTTTACTGATGCTGGGCCTGACGATGCTTTTCGCTGCATTTGGTCTTATGAGCCTGATGGTGCTAATTATTTGGGCGGTTGATCCGCAATATCGCCTGAATGCGATGATTGCCACCACCGTGGTGTTGCTGCTACTGGCACTGATTGGCGGTATCTGGACGTTACGTAAATCGCGTAAATCCACCTTGCTGCGCCATACACGCCATGAGCTGGCAAACGATCGGCAACTGCTCGAGGAGGAGTCCCGTGAGCAGTAAAGTCGAACGTGAACGACGTAAGGCGCAACTGCTTAGCCAGATCCAGCAACAACGGCTGGATCTTTCCGCCAGTCGTCGTGAATGGCTGGAGGCAACAGGCGCTTACGATCGTCGCTGGAATATGCTGCTAAGTCTGCGCTCCTGGGCGCTGGTTGGCAGTAGCGTGATGGCGATCTGGACGATTCGCCATCCTAATATGCTGGTCCGCTGGGCCAGACGCGGTTTTGGCGTATGGAGCGCCTGGCGTCTGGTTAAAACGACCCTCAAGCAGCAACAGCTTCGCGGTTAACTTCCCTCTGGCCGGAGCAATTCCGGCCTTATCCCTCAAATTTTTTGAAGATTTTTGACAGTTTTCCTTGCTAACAATCATCATTCACCACGTTTATGATTCTCTCCATCGACAGCAACGACGCTAATACCGCGCCCTTGCACAAAAAAACAATCAGCAGCCTGAGTGGCGCAGTGGAGAGTATGATGAAAAAATTAGAAGATGTTGGTGTACTGGTAGCGCGCATTTTAATGCCGATTCTGTTTATTACCGCAGGCTGGGGAAAAATCACCGCTTACTCTGGTACCCAACAATATATGGAAGCAATGGGTGTCCCGGGTTTTATGCTGCCGCTGGTGATTCTGCTTGAGTTCGGTGGTGGTCTGGCAATCCTGTTCGGTTTCCTGACTCGCACCACAGCCCTGTTTACTGCGGGCTTTACGCTGCTGACGGCATTTTTATTTCACAGCAACTTTGCTGAAGGCGTCAACTCGCTGATGTTCATGAAAAACCTGACAATTTCTGGCGGATTCCTGCTGCTGGCAATTACCGGTCCGGGCGCGTATAGCATCGACCGCCTGCTGAATAAAAAGTGGTAAGCACGCGCTATACTTAACGATAAAAAACGAGGAGGAAGCTCCTCGTTTTTGCTATTGGAGGAGAGAAAAATGGGTCAACTGATTGACGGCGTCTGGCATGACACCTGGTACGATACCAAATCTACCGGCGGTAAATTTCAACGTTCAGCTTCCGCATTTCGTAACTGGCTCACTGCCGATGGCGCACCTGGCCCCACTGGCACAGGCGGTTTTATCGCAGAGAAAGATCGTTATCATCTCTATGTTTCACTCGCCTGCCCGTGGGCGCACCGCACGCTGATCATGCGCAAACTCAAAGGACTGGAACCGTTTATTTCCGTTTCCGTAGTGAACCCGCTGATGCTGGAAAACGGCTGGACCTTTGATGACAGTTTTCCGGGAGCAACCGGAGATACGCTCTATCAACATGAATTTCTGTATCAGCTTTATCTCCACGCCGATCCACACTACAGCGGACGAGTTACTGTTCCCGTGCTGTGGGACAAAAAGAACCACACCATCGTCAGCAACGAATCAGCAGAAATCATCCGCATGTTCAATACCGCGTTTGATGCGCTGGGCGCAAAAGCGGGTGATTACTACCCACCAGCCCTGCAAACGAAAATTGACGAACTTAACGGCTGGATTTATGACACCGTTAACAACGGCGTGTATAAAGCTGGTTTTGCCACCAGCCAGCAAGCCTACGACGAGGCGGTGGCGAAAGTGTTTGAATCGCTGGCGCGACTGGAGCAGATTTTAGGCCAGCATCGTTACCTGACCGGCAACCAGCTAACCGAAGCCGATATTCGCCTGTGGACCACGCTGGTCCGTTTTGATCCAGTGTATGTGACCCACTTCAAGTGTGATAAGCACCGCATCAGCGATTACCTTAATCTGTATGGCTTCCTGCGTGATATCTACCAGATGCCGGGAATTGCCGAAACAGTCAATTTCGATCACATCCGTAATCATTACTTCCGCAGCCATAAGACCATCAACCCTACGGGGATTATTTCAATTGGTCCATGGCAGGATCTCGATGAACCGCATGGACGAGATGTTCGCTTCGGTTAAAAAAAGGCACCTTACGAGGTGCCTCTGATAATTAGCTAAGTGCATGTTGTTCATGTCGGATGCGGCGTGAACGCCTTATCAAACCTACAAAACATTTATATTCAATATGTTGCAATGACCGCGCAGGCCAGATAAGCGTAGCGCATCTGGCGATTTTGCGCTTGTCATCAGTCTTAGCGCGCCTTCACAGCACTTTATTAATTCCTTGAACGAATATTTACTGCCATTTCATTCACGTCTATTCTTAATTTGCTGCTTTAAAAACAAGTGATTGAGCAAAATTGAGGCAAAAATGGACTGGTATCTGAAAGTACTAAAAAATTATGTCGGTTTCCGGGGTCGTGCGCGGCGCAAAGAGTACTGGATGTTTATTCTGGTCAACATCATCTTTACGTTCGTGCTGGGGCTGCTGGATAAAATGTTAGGCTGGCAACGCGCTGGTGGCGAAGGCATCCTGACGACAATCTACGGTATTCTGGTGTTTTTACCGTGGTGGGCAGTTCAGTTCCGCCGCCTGCACGACACCGACCGCTCGGCGTGGTGGGCACTGTTGTTCTTAATCCCGTTTATCGGCTGGCTTATTATCATCGTCTTTAACTGCCAGGCGGGTACGCCAGGCGAAAACCGCTTTGGACCAGATCCGAAACTGGAACCTTAAAACAAATCTGCTCGCCGGATGTCTGACTCATCCGGCTTTTATCATCATGTTGATGAATGAATAATTTACTAATGTTTATTTAAAATATTTCAATGTCGTTATATAAATTACCTATAAAAAACAACCATGTATTTATCTTAAATATCAAAACCTTTATAACATCCGAAAAAGAAAGATACGAATAGCATTTACACAATACCCGGAATAGACTTTCGTCACTTTTAATTAAAGGGATGTTTTTATGCAGTGGTATTTAGCCGTATTAAAAAATTATGTTGGTTTCTCTGGTCGCGCACGTCGTAAAGAGTACTGGATGTTTACTCTGATTAACGCCATCGTCGGCGCTATTATCAATGTCATTCAATTGATTTTAGGTTTAGAGTTTCCATTCCTTTCTCTCATTTACCTGGCAGCAACAATCATTCCGGTCATTGCTCTGTGTGTTCGTCGTCTGCACGATACTGACCGTTCAGGTGCGTGGGCGCTTCTCTATCTGGTACCGATCATTGGCTGGTTAGTTCTGTTTGTATTTGCCTGTTTAGAAGGCAATTCTGGCAGCAATCGTTACGGAAACGATCCTAAGTTTGGTTCAAATTAATCTTAGAATTGGGGCGACATTTCGCCCCTTTTTATTAATAATAACAAATATTATTTTCCGCTAAAAAGTTTGGGAATTTCCCGCAGACACCAGGATTTCGCTTCCCCCATACTGTCACGACGCCAGGCCATAATAATATCGATCTCGCTGGTCGATTCCGGGCTGACGACACGCAACCGCCCTTCCGCAATATCTTTTTCGACCATCGGATACGGCATCGTCGCCACGCCAAGCCCCGCCAGTAATGCCTGACGTTTATCTTCAATCGTGCTCACCGTTAAGCGCGGCTGTTTGTCCAGCAGCTGTACGGTCAACACCGGGCGCTCACGAGCGGTATCCGCTACCGCAATTCCACGATATTTCACGCGCGTCACTTCAGATAACGGTTCCGGCTCCTGATGAATCGGGTGATCAGGCGCGGCAACGTAGACGTTCATTAAGGTATAGAGCTTGCGCGAGTTGATCTCCGACGAGGAACGAAAATGCATATCCGGCGCGATAACGATATCCGCCCGCCCCTGCTCCAGTCGTTCCCACGCCCCCGCCAGCACTTCGGTGATGATTGCCAGTTGGGTATTGGCTTTTGCCGCCAGTTTGTCGATTAACGGGAAAAAGGCAGGTGTCGGTACCAGCGCCTCGGTCACAATGGTGAGATGCGTTTCCCAACCGCGCGCGAGGGCTTCCGCATCGGTAGTCAGTTTATCTGCGGCTTCCAGCAAAACGCGCCCTCGCTCCAGCAACATCCTCCCGACATTGGTGAATTTGGTGCGATGGCCCGAGCGGTCAAACAGCACCACATCCAGCTCTTCTTCCAGTTTTTGCATGGTGTAGCTAAGTGCGGAAGGCACGCGTCCCAGCTCATCCGCCGCCGCCGCAAAACTGCCCCGGCGATCGATCGCATCCATAACCCGTAGTGCTTCCAGCGTTAATGCCCTTTCTTTGGCCATTTCGTTCTCATTCAGGAAATTTGAACATACCGGGCAGAATATCTGGCTAACAATGTAGCGTCCAGCCCCTTACCATAAAAGGAAGTAAAGAGAGGTCAAGAATTATGATTACTACCCGAACTGCCAGACAGTGTGGACAAGCAGACTACGGATGGTTGCAGGCCCGGTATACTTTTTCCTTTGGACACTACTTCGACCCGAAATTGTTAGGCTATGCCTCCCTGCGTGTGCTTAACCAGGAAGTGCTGGCCCCAGGTGCCGCCTTTCAGCCGCGAACCTATCCCAAAGTCGATATTTTAAATGTGATTCTGGATGGAGAAGCAGAGTATCGCGACAGCGAAGGCAATCATGTTCAGGCCAGCGCCGGTGAGGCGTTGCTGCTCTCTACCCAGCCGGGTGTCAGCTACAGCGAACACAATCTCAGCAAAGACAAACCGTTAACACGAATGCAGCTTTGGCTGGACGCCTGCCCGCAGCGAGAGAATCCGCTGATTCAAAAACTGGCGCTTAATATGGGCAAGCAGCAATTAATCGCCTCGCCAGAGGGTACGATGGGAAGCCTGCAATTACGCCAGCAAGTGTGGCTGCACCATATCGTGCTCGACAAAGGCGAAAGTGCGAATTTCCAGTTGCATGGGCCACGCGCGTATTTGCAATCGATTCACGGGAAATTTCATGCGCTTACGCATCATGAAGAGAAAGCGGCGCTGACCTGCGGTGATGGGGCGTTTATTCGTGACGAGGCTAACATTACGCTGGTTGCCGATTCCCCACTGCGCGCTTTGCTGATAGATTTGCCTGTCTAGTTGTTTTTACAGGGAGATGATGATGAGTAAAAAATCGGCCAAAAAGCGCCAGCCAGTGAAGCCCGTGGTGGCGAAAGAACCTGCTCGCACCGCCAAAAATTTTGGCTATGAAGAGATGTTGAGCGAGCTGGAAGCCATCGTCGCGGATGCTGAAACGCGTTTAGCCGAGGATGAAGCTACCGCGTAAAGACAGGTTGCCGGATGCGGCGAAAACGCCTTATCCGGCCTACAAAATCCAACAACATTAACGAATTAAACAACCCGTAGGCCGGATAAGATGCGCCAGCATCGCATCCGGCATCAGGTACAAAACACAACAACATCAACAAGTTGAGCACCCCGTAGGC
The DNA here is from genome assembly GCF_028421345.1 of Escherichia sp. S10b. Taxonomy (NCBI): domain Bacteria; kingdom Pseudomonadati; phylum Pseudomonadota; class Gammaproteobacteria; order Enterobacterales; family Enterobacteriaceae; genus Escherichia; species Escherichia sp. S10b. Next base: position 11,820 of record NZ_JAHZSO010000026.1, on the reverse strand, counting down.
CGGATAAGGTGCGCCAGCATCGCATCCGGCACGATACCCAAAACCTGGCGTTTATCTGGCCTTGCTCGCCATAATCTCGATAATCTGCCGATCCGTTTGCTGCATCGAATGGCTTGCTAACGCACACAGGTTGGCAATCGACTGCTCAACATCATGCGCCACGATCCCTTCATTGCCGGTCACGGCGGTATCATCCAGCGCCATTAACACCGCTTTCCACGCAGCCGAAGCACTGGTCGAAACCTTCATCGCGCAGCTGTTCGACGCACCATCGCAAATCATGCCGCTGACATCGCCGATCATACTGCTGATCGCCATCGAGATGGTTTCATAACGCCCATCCACCAGCCATGCCATCCCGGCGGCGGCCCCCATTGCTGCGGTCGTTGCGGCACACAGCGCAGACAAACGCGGTAACTGGTTATGGATGTAAATTGCGCTCAAATGAGAAAGCATCAGCGCACGCGCCAGCCGTTCATCATCCGCTCCGAAGTGTTCTGCTACCACCACCACAGGCATTGTTGCGGTGATCCCCTGGTTACCCGAGCCGGAGTTACTCATAGCCGGAAGCGTAGCGCCGCCCATACGCGCATCGGATGCCGCGCTGGTACGAATCACAATGGATGAAGAGAGATCTTTCGCCAGCAAACCGCGCTCGCACTGTTTTTCCAGCGTCGCGCCAATATGCAGCCCCCACTTACCGCTCAAACCTTCCTGCGATAACGCACAATTTAGCTTCGCGGAATCGAGAATAAAGCGGATCGCCGCAAACGGGACTTCATTGACGAACTTCAGGATCTCAGCCAGCGTCGTTCTGGAAAGCACCGTCAGCGGAGACTCTTGCTCGCCCTCTGCCACACACGCCTGCTGGGTAAACACCACACCATTGTGCGTCTCAATATGCACAATGTTGGTATGCCCGCCGACGATGGTGACACACGCCCACTTCTCACCGTTCCAGACTTTGGCGCGTGAGAAGAGGATTTCATTGCAAGGTTCCTGGATCTTAACGGAGACTTTCCCCGCCGCCAGCAGTGCTTTGGCATCGGCAATTGCCTGCGCAGTTGCGTCTTTCAGCACTTCCAGCCCTGCGTTGGCATTTCCACCTAACGCCCCCAGCGCCGCCGCAATCGGCAGCCCCACCATTCCCGTGCCGGGAACGGTGACGCCCAGACCGTTCTTCATCAGATTTGGCGAAACCCAGGCTTCTACACGTTCAACCGGACCTTCCAGTTCTGCCGCAGCAACCGCCGCCGCCAGCGCCAGTGAAATCGGTTCAGTACATCCCAGCGCCGGTTTTACTTCCTCCTGAACGGCGAGGATGTAACGCTGCCATAACGGATTTAAAGTCGAATCAAACATATTAAAAACCTTAAAATTTCAGGTAAATCAAGAAAATGCCAGGAACGGAGAAACACAAAGCAACAAACCAGTGACGATAATCAGGTACAGAGACATCCCTTTGTATTTGTGCAATGCCGGTACTTTGTAAACCAGCCACGCCGGGATCAGGCACCCTACCATGCCGAAAATCGGGCTACAGATAGAGGTGAAGCTCAACACCGGTGCGTTCAGTACGATGGCGCTCCAGGCCAGCAAAATGGCGAAAATCATGATGCCGCGCTGAACAAGATTTTCGTTAATCTTCTCGGCAGGCATCTTGCGACGCAGGATGTTCATTACGATCCCTTGCGTTGCTTCGCGAAAGCCTAAATAGACGCCAAAGAATGCAGTCATGACAGCAAAGATATTGAGAATGACGCTGACCACTTTCACCCACGCTGCGCCGTCACCGCTAATAAACTGTGCGGCAATCGCCAGCGCGGAAATATTCTGCTCATAGGCTTTTACCGCTTCGTCATGTCCCATCGCCAGCGTGAACGACACGGCGTAGAAAAAGACGGTGACAAACAAAATGCCAAACGCGATATTCATTGCCCGCAATGCTTTATGCCGCGCCACTTCAATTGATTTTTCCCGCGAGCGATAAGAGATCACCATCGGGCTTAACGTCTGGATAAACAGAATCGACGTCAGGGTAAACGGCAGCGTAATAATGGCGTTTTTCACCAGCAGCCCCAGCGGCGGTAGCGAACCGACGTTATACAGATGCCACATTCCCACCATCGACACGCCCAGCGCCGCGACCACCAGCAGCTTGGTCAGCACCATGCCGGTCGAAATTTTGAATAACAATTTCTCGCCGCGTGAAGAGATCGCCACCAGAATGCAAATCAGTACCAGACCATAAAAGGGACTGTCTGACAGCAACCCTTCCGTCACGCCGAAGGTATGCAGATAGGAAGCACTATCGTTGGTGATGGCGGTGGAATAGACGAACATCCAAATCACCAGCATTACGAAATAGAGCGCACCTAACAGGATGCCCCAGTTTTTACCTAAATAACCGCTAATGACACTCGGGTAATCTTTACATTCTGGTGATTCTGCCAGCGTATTAATAAACAACCGCTGAAACAGATACATTGCCGGGTAACCAATCACCGATGAGAGCAAAAATACCCACAATCCCATCAAACCGACCTGCACCGGGAGAAAAACAATCCCCGCGCCAATCGCCATCCCGATACTCATAATCACCCAGCCGGTGTCAGTACTGTCGAATTTGATCGCTTCTCGCCACTCGCTCTCACTCATTCCAGCACGACCCGCCGGGGTCGAAGCGTCTGCAATGACGCCTTTATTCGATGCAATTTCCATAATTTCTCGCTCAATATTTTGTAGGGCTTATTATTTTTTTCCGAGCCGCATCAAGGCGATATGCGGTCTACGTTTTTGCAGGCGAGTTATTAGAATAAAGAAATGATACGCGCGAGGTCAGAGAAAATCTTCACAATCAAGACTTTGAAATAACGGAGATGGATAAGAATTTTCTACTAAATTAATCGCAAGAGAATATTCATTCTCTATTTGCGGCAGATCACAAAAAAAAGGTGCACATTTGTGCACCCAAGGATGAAAGCTGACAGCAATGTCAGCCGCAGACCACTTTAATGGCCAGTCCTCCGCGTGATGTTTCGCGGTATTTATCGTTCATATCTTTGCCGGTTTCATACATCGTCTCGATCACTTTATCGAGTGAAACACGCGGTGCCGAGGTGCGGCGCATCGCCATCCGCGCGGCGTTTACTGCTTTCACGGCATTAATGGCATTACGTTCAATGCACGGGATTTGTACCTGTCCGGCAACCGGATCGCAGGTCAGCCCAAGGTTATGCTCCATCGCGATTTCCGCCGCATTGCATACCTGCGCCGGACTGCCGCCCAGTAGTTCAGTTAACCCTGCCGCCGCCATTGAACAGGCCACGCCAATCTCCCCCTGACAGCCGACCTCCGCGCCAGAGATGGAGGCGTTCATTTTATACAGCGCGCCAATAGCCCCCGCTGCCAGAAAATAGCGGGCAATTGACCGCTCGTTTACCGGACGACGGAACTTATCGTAATAAGCCAGCACTGCCGGAATAATGCCGCACGCACCGTTAGTCGGTGCCGTTACCACGCGCCCGCCAGCTGCGTTTTCTTCACTAACCGCCAGCGCGTACATGTTGATCCAGTCGATGACATTCATCGGATCGTTAGAGATGTTATCGCTAGAAACCAGCTGACGACGCAGCGCTACGGCACGACGCGGCACATTGAGCGGACCAGGCAGCACGCCTTCAGTGTTCATCCCGCGTTCAATACCGTCATGCATCACTTGCCAGATACGGGCAAACCCTGCGTCAATTTCCGCTTTACTGCGCAGCGCTAGCTCGTTGTGCATCATCAGGCCAGATATAGACAGGCCGTTGTAATCACACATTTTCAGCAGTTCACCTGCTGAGTGGAAATCGTAAGGTACGGACGTTTCGACATCGTGCGACAGGCCGAAGTGTTCTTCTTCGACAATAAACCCGCCGCCGACAGAGTAATAGGTTTTACTTAATAGCGCTTCCTGTCCCTTCCAGGCAGTGATCCGCATTCCGTTCTCATGGCGAGGCAACATTTCGAGATGGAAGATAATGTTCTTTGCTACAGGAAAATCAACAATATGCGCACCAGATGCCACTGGCAGCCGCCCGCTGCGCGTTACTAACTCTATAAATGCAGGGATCTCATCAATGACAACATCCTGCGGACTGTTTCCTGCCAGTCCCATGATAATGGCGACATCCGTGGCATGGCCTTTGCCCGTCAGTGACAACGACCCATACAGATCGACCACAATATGGCTCGTCGCGGTTAATAAGCCGCTACTTTCCAGCCGATCAATAAAACTTTTTCCGGCATTCATTGGCCCCACGGTATGCGAACTGGAGGGACCAATCCCAATTTTGAAAATATCGAATGCACTAATCATATCCACACCCTCGGATTGCCGTTCAGTGAAGTGGAGCGGAACGACCTTGCGACCGTCCCGCTCACGAGGCTTTACGCACTACGTACTGCGATAGCTTCAATTTCCAGCTTCACATCTTTCGGCAAACGCGCAACCTGCACACAGCTCCGGGTCGGGTAGGTCGCCTGATGCTCATCGAAGAACTGCTTATAGACTTCATTGATGGTGGCAAAATCATTCAGATCGGTGATGAACACGGTCATCTTGATGATATCGCCCACGCTCAGCCCGGCAGCAACCACGATCGCTTTGACGTTTTCGAGGCTTAAACGCGCCTGATCTTGCACATCAGCCGGGATCTCACCGGTCTGCGGGCAAACCGGAATTTGCCCGGAGGTGAAGACCATGCTGCCTAAATCAACGCCCTGAACATAAGGGCCGATTGCGCCTGGGGCACGTTGCGTTTCGATAATCTTTTTCATACATCCTCCGGCGTCAGAGCGCCTGGGTAAAAGTACGTGAAATAACATCCTGTTGCTGTTCACGGGTCAGTGCGTTGAAGCGCACGGCGTAGCCAGAGACACGGATTGTCAGGTTAGGATATTTTTCCGGGTGCTCGATGGCATCCAGCAGCATTTCCCGATTCATTACGTTGACGTTGAGGTGTTGACCGCCTTCGACATCCGCTTCGTGGTGGAAATACCCATCCAGCAGGCCGACAAGGTTGGTTTTACGTACTGGATCTTCTTTGCCCAGCGCCGCAGGAACGATTGAGAAGGTGTACGAGATCCCATCTTTGGCGTAGGTGAACGGCAGTTTCGCCACCGACGTCAATGAGGCCACGGCACCTTTGCGGTCACGACCATGCATCGGGTTAGCGCCCGGCGCGAACGGTGTTCCGGCGCGACGACCGTCCGGCGTATTACCGGTTTTCTGGCCGTACACCACGTTAGAAGTGATAGTCAGAATCGACTGGGTAGGGACGGCGTTGCGATAGGTTGGCAGCGCTTTAATTTTCTTCATAAAGCGTTCAACCAGGTCGCAGGCAATGCTGTCTACGCGCTCGTCGTTGTTGCCGTACTGCGGATATTCACCGTCGATTTCAAAGTCCACCGCCAGGCCGTTTTCGTCACGGATTGGTTTCACGCGGGCATATTTGATGGCAGACAGGGAGTCCGTCGCCACCGACAGGCCCGCGATGCCGCATGCCATAGTGCGATAGACATCACGATCGTGCAGCGCCATCAGCGAAGCTTCGTAGCTGTACTTGTCGTGCATGTAGTGAATGATATTCAGCGCGCTGATGTACTGCACCGCCAGCCAGTCCATGAAGTGATCGAGGCTGTCCATCACTTTGTCGTAATCCAGCACGTCGTCCATCAGCGGTGCTGTTTTCGGCCCGACCTGAATCTTCAGCTTCTCGTCCACCCCGCCGTTAATTGCGTAGAGCAGCGTTTTCGCCAGGTTAGCGCGTGCACCAAAGAACTGCATTTGCTTACCAATCACCATTGGGCTGACGCAGCAGGCAATCGCGTAATCGTCGCTGTTGAAGTCAGTACGCATCAGATCGTCATTTTCATACTGCAAGGAAGAGGTGACGATCGACACCTGCGCGGCATATTTTTTGAAGGCAATCGGTAATTCTTCCGACCAAAGAATGGTCAGGTTAGGTTCCGGTGCCGGCCCCATAGTGTGCAGGGTGTGCAAATAGCGGAAGGAGTTTTTGGTCACCAGCGTACGACCGTCCAGCCCCATCCCGCCGATCACTTCCGTCGCCCAGATTGGGTCGCCGGAGAACAGCGAATCAAATTCCGGTGTACGCAGGAAGCGTACCATACGGATCTTCATGATGAAGTGATCGATCAGTTCCTGTGCCTGCTGCTCATTGAGTACGCCAGCTTTAAAGTCGCGCTCAATGTAGATATCGAGGAACGATGCCGTGCGGCCCAGCGACATCGCGCCGCCATTTTGCGATTTCACTGCCGCCAGATAAGCGAAGTAGAGCCACTGCACCGCTTCCTGCGCATTCTGCGCCGGGCGAGAGATATCAAAGCCATATTTCGCCGCCATTTCCTGAATCTGCAACAGCGCATGACGATGCTCTGCCAGCTCCTCACGCAGACGGATGGTGGCTTCCAGATCCTCGCCTTTTTCCAGACGAGACTGGAGATCGGCAAATTGCAGTTCGCGTTCACGTACCAGATAACTGATGCCATACAGCGCTACGCGGCGATAGTCACCGATAATGCGCCCACGGCCATAGCCATCTGGTAAACCGGTCAGCACGCCAGATTTACGGCAGCGCAGCATATCCGGTGAGTAAACATCAAATACGCCCTGGTTATGGGTTTTACGCAGATCGGTAAACAGATATTCAAATTCACTGTCCATTTCTCGGCCATAGGCGTGGAATGAACTTTTAATCATATTAATGCCACCGAACGGGTGTAGCGCACGTTTCAACGGCGCATCCGTTTGCAGGCCAACAATTTTTTCCAGCGGCTGGTTAATATATCCCGCATCATGAGCGGTAATTGTGGTGGCAATATTGGTATCGAAATCAACCGGCGCGTGGGTTGCATTTTCGATACGGATGCCTTCCATTACTTTTTCCCACAATTCCGTGGTGGCAGGCGTCGCTTCGGCGAGGAAAGATTCATCGCCTTCATACGGTGTATAGTTATGTTGAATAAAATCGCGGACATTAATTTCGTTTTTCCAGTCCGTACCTTTAAAGCCAAGCCATGCGTCGGCGTACAGCTTATCGCTGGTATCAATATCTACCTTCATGAAAAATAATCTCTCTACAATACTTCAACTAAATTATGCAAATTCTGCGGGCGCGTTAACTTTGCCTAAATGAATGGCATCCAAAGCAATCATTTTTTCTTCGTTAGTCGGAATAACGGCACAAATGACACGCGCATTTTCACTGGAAACAATTCGCTCACCACAGGAGTTAGAGCGATTATTCATTTCTGTATCAATCTCTACGCCTAATACAGCCAAATGTTCCATGACCAGACGACGAATTAAGCTTGAATTCTCTCCTATTCCGCCGGTGAATATAATTCCATCCAGGCGACGTAATGAAGCTGCGTGTCCGGCAATATGACGGGCAATTCGGTGAACAAAGGTTTTAATTGCCAGTTGCGCGCGTTCGTGACCTTCATGCCAGGCTTTTTCCAGAACACGTAAATCCGAAGAAAGACCGGAAATACCTAATAATCCCGACTCTTTATTCACTACGCGTTCCAGGTCACCCAGGCTCTGGTTGGTTTGGCTGGCGACCCAGGACATCGCACCAAAGTCGACATCGCCACTGCGGGTACCCATCATCAAGCCTTCCAGCGGCGTCATTCCCATTGAAGTATCAACACTCTGACCGTTGCGAACCGCGCAGATTGACGCGCCATTGCCAAGATGCGCCACAACCAGGCCGGAGTCATCTTCCGCCAGATTCAGCAGCGAATGTGCGCGCTGGGAAACATAGCGGTGCGACGTGCCGTGGAAACCATAACGGCGTACACCTAACTCTTCATAATATTTCCACGGCAGGCCGTATAAATAAGCTTCCGGAGCCATCGTCTGGTGGAAACTGGTATCAAATACCGCCACCTGAGTTACGCCCGGAAATAATTGCTGCGCCGATTCAATACCACTTAAATTGGCGTAATTATGCAGGGGTGCCAGTGGAGAAACGCGACGGATATTATCAATGACTTCATCGGTAATAATGGCGGACTCGGTAAAAATACTGCCGCCGTGAGCGATGCGGTGGCCAATTAAGGCCACACTGTCATTTAAATTCCGTTTTTCCAGTTCAAATGCAATTGCCTTCAATGCACCTTCGTAGCTGTGGTGAGCCAGCGGTGCTGGCTCTCCCCCATTTACGGATAAGAATGCATTTTCCGAGTTAATACCGTCGGCAATACCTGACATTAATACTTCACAGTCGCTGGCATCGAGTACGGAAAACTTAATCGAAGACGAACCACAGTTAATAACCAAAACAACCGGAAATTCATTCATCTCTTTTCTCATCCTGAGTTACGGATTAAAACAGTTTGTATACGATGTTCAGGATGGTCAGCAGACCAATCACGGTAACAAACACGTTATCCAGACGACCACGGTATTTCGCCAGAGACGGCGCTTTACGGATGGCATACATCGGCAACAGGCACAGCAGGGATGCGATAATCGGTGCGCCCATGGCTTCAATAAGGTCGAGGATGTTCGGGTTGGCGTAGGCAACAACCCAGGTGGAGCCCATGATGAAGATCATGCTGATAGTGTTCAGTTTACCCAGCGACACTTTAGTTTTGTCGCCTTTATAACCGAACTTCAGAATCAGACCATTCAAGCCTTCCAGCGTCCCCAGATAGTGACCGAAGAAAGATTTGAAGATAGCCACGAGTGCGATGATGGAAGCCGCATATTCCAGTGTAATCGCGAACGTTGTTTTGGTACCGGTCATGGACGCAAAGTGGTTAGCCAGATAAGAAAGCACTGGAATATTCTGCGCTTTGGCTTCCGCCATGTTGGCCGGAGACAGCGTAAACAGGCAGCTAAAGGCAAAGAACATCACCACTGCAACCATCAGCATGCTGGCACGAGAAATGATTTGGGAACATTTACGTTCGGTGAAGTCGCGACCGAAGTCTTTCTCATACTCTTCACGTTTAGAAACCACGAAGGAAGAGACGATTGGCGAGAAGTTAAAGGAGAAAACCATGATGGAAATCCCCAGCCAGACAGTGATCAGGATACCGTCATGACCGGTTAACGACAGCGAACCGAGGTCAACCTGGTCGATAACTGCAGAGTTCCAGTAAGGGATCAGCGACAGAGAAATCAGCACCAGGCTGGCGATAAACGGCCATACCAGGTAGCTCATCACTTTAACCATCAGATCCTTACCAAACCAGATGACGAAAGCCATCAGCAGCAACAGGAACAGCGCCACAAAGCCGCGATTCAGCGGTGCAAATCCGAGCTGGTTTTCCCAGAACGTCATAAAGGTATTGGTAATAGTAACGCCATAAATCCACAGCAGTGGGCAAATCGCGAAGAAGTACAGGAACGTGATAACCACGCCGCCAGTTTTACCAAAATGCTCTTCCACCGTTTCCGTAATGTTGCCGGAAGGGTTAGAGCCAGAAAGACACAGACGCGCCAGCGCCCGGTGGCAATAAAATGCGATGGGGTATGCCAATACCAACATCAGAAGAATCGGGATCAGTCCGCCAAAACCTGCGCGGATAGGGAAGAACAGCACCCCGGCGCCGATTGCCGTACCAAACAAGCCTAACGTCCATGTGGTATCTGATTTACGCCAGGACGATTGTTTTGTCTGGCTGGATACAATGCTATCTGAAGTACTCATATCCTATCCTCAACGAATTAATTAAGCGTCAACGAAACCGGTGATTTGAGAGACGCGAGAAAGATCGATATTGCCGCCGGAAATAATACTGACGGTTTTTCTGTTTTGAATATATTGGTCTAATTTACCGCTTAATAATGCAGCACATGCCAGAGCGCCTGCGCCTTCGGTGACGACTTTATTGCGCTGAATTAAGGCAATCATACTGTTTCTGATTTCGTCTTCGCTGACCAGCACGATGTCATCGACTAATTCACGAACGATTTCGTAAGTTAAATTACCCGGGCGGGAGACATCACAACCATCCGCCAGGGTGCCGGTAGTTCGGTGCGTGGTTATTTCTCCGGAGTGGAAAGAAGCCGCCATGCCGTGAACGTTTTCTGACTGTACGCCAATAACACGAATGGTCGGGTTAATAGATTTAATTGCCACCGCAATACCAGCAATTAAACCACCACCACCAATTGGCACAATCACGTTATCGACATCATAGAGATCTTCCATAATTTCCAGACCAATCGTTCCCTGGCCAGCAATCACTTTCGGATCATCGTAAGGTGGGATAAAAATACGACCTTCCATTTCGACAATTTCGCTCACTTTAGCGATAGTGTCGTTGAAATTATCACCATGCAGAACGACTTCTGCGGAGTAGTCGCACGTTGCCGCTACTTTGGATTTTGGCGCACCTTTTGGCATCACCACTTTACCGTCGATACCCAGCATCGCGCAGGAGAGCGAAACCCCTTGCGCATGGTTGCCCGCAGAACAGGCCACTACACCTTTACGTTTTTCCGCATCAGTCAGTGAACTTAATTTATTAAATGCGCCACGAATTTTAAATGAACCCGTACGCTGCATATTTTCAAACTTCAGGAATATTTCACCTTTGCAACGTTCACTAAAATAGTTTGAGCGAGGCATGCCTGTTTTATAAATTCGCCCAGCCAGTCGTTGTTTCGCTTCAATAATGTCATCAATAGCAACCGGCAGATCGTATGTAATATGCATTATAAAACCTCTTCGCCTGAATTAAATATGTAGGTAACCGTAACCGACACCTGCAAAACAGACAGGTGGATTATTTATGTTTAAATAAAAACAAATAACTAACCAACTTCTATTAATTGCCTTCGTCTACACCCATTATAAGATGAATACTCTTTGGCTAATTCCACCAAAACCGATGCTGCTTTTTTAATACGATAATTTTTCGACCATACCGCGGCATATTGTGCCACAGGTAATGTTTCTTCAACCGGAATAGTAATAAATTGATTTGAACCAAAAGGTGACGTCATATCACAAGGAATTACAGTTAAGAAATCAGCATTGAGAACAAGATTATAAATTGTCACGACTGAGTCGGTTTTAACGATGTTTTCAATACTGATGCCATTTCTTTGTAACGTAGTAAGAAGCTCGCTGTAGTACCCCATATTGGTTTGTGGCAACACCCACTGTTCGTTCTTCAACGACTCCAGCGTGGTGGTGCCGGTGCATGTTCGGGACTTACTGGCTACCAACACAAACTCGGACTCGAACAGCGGCTCAACATGTAAATCCTGAAGCTTCATTTCTGCACTTAACGTACCAATCGCAAAATCCAGTCGACCGTCGCGGATTGCCGGTAAGAACGAAGACAGTTGCGCTTCATACATAGAAACCTGCGCTTTCGGGAACACCTCTTTGAACTTGTTGATCATCCCTGACATAAAAGTAAAACCAATCAATGAAGGAAAACCAAATGAGACTTCCACCACCGCCTCAGAAGACATACCGCTTATCTCATTAACCATATTTTTCATTTCACGGGTAATGGATTCGGAACGGGAGAGTAACAATTGACCGGCAGGTGTTAATGTTACACCGGTATTTTTCCGCACCACTAATTCCACACCAAAATAATCTTCAATATCGTTAATGATTTTACTGACGGCTGGTTGAGTTAACCCTAATTCTTTTGCAGCCGAGCCGATAGAGCCACTTCTAATGACTTCCTGAAAGACGGTAATGGTGCCAACTTACTGATTTAGTGTATGATGGTGTTTTTGAGGTGCTCCCGTGGCTTCCATCTCCATCAGTTGTCCCT
>NZ_JAHZSO010000025.1:0-19144 GCF_028421345.1 Escherichia sp. S10b | reverse complement strand
AACACGCGATATTAATAACAAGGAAAACCAGTGAGCTCAGGAGAAACATTTTCCTGTCATTACGCTCAGAAAAGAAATAACCGGAAATAATGACAAATATTAACAGAACAACACCTGTAAATATTTTCAAATAATCTTCACTCATAAATCAAATCCGCGATTAAAAATTGGGTTTAAAATCTTCAGAAACGTTCAGGAATTGTTTTGCCAGGTCGTCCTGCGAAATAAAACCGTATGATAACGGACGAACACTGCCCTGTTTCGGGTCAACCAGCATCATGGCCGGGAAATATTTCACGCCGAGGCGCTGCGCCTGCCCCTGGTCAGTCCGGGAATCCGGCAACAACGGATTAATCACGCCATCCACGGAAACGGGAATAACACTCAGACCATACGTATCCCGGAAGCCATTAATGACCTGCGCCAGCTGCCCGTCGATGGGGTCCTGCCCCCGGTAAAAAAACATGATGCCGTAGTGTTCAGCCAGTTTCGCAATGGCCTGTCGCTGCTGCGCCTGGTCTGCCGCCAGCTGGTTCCGTACCGTGCCGTTGTAATGGCTGTACTGCAGGTTATAGTCCAGTTCAGGATGTGCCAGCATGGCCTTTTTAGCACTCATGGTGAAAAGCCCGGCCTGCTGAGTCCAGTAATTCTGCAGCCGGAAATATTTCACAAAATTATCCACGCCGGGATACAGAATGGCTTCGTACAGCGCCCGCTTTGTTGCCGTCTGCAGCGCGGCCAGTTTCTGCATAATATCCGGCTCCTGACGGGGGGCTGCAGGTACAGGTTTATTTTCTTTTTCCTTCGGAGTTATTTTCTCGTTATACCACTGCCAGCCTGCATCTTTCCCTGACGCCGGAAAAATAAAGCAGCAGAGTAACAGTGGCAGTAATGCTTTATTCATCTTCATTTCTTTCATCATTATTTCTTTCATCGGTTTTCTGCAGGTCAGTCAGGGCAGAAAAACAAAAATACAGAATAAACAGGAGCACACCGGAGTAAAGGATAACGAAAGCAGCGGCAAGCATCCCGTCTGCCGTGGTTTCTTTTACCGTATCCCACGACCAGATAATTACCGGGGAAATGACAATCGCTGTAATCGAAAGCCGGATAAGAAAATCAACAAGACGATTAGAAGTGAATATAACTTTCATCATTTCCCCCGGTTATTTTCCATACCTTACTGTCCTGCCTGCTTCAGCTGGTCAGCAATCTGCTCTTTCACTTTCTGCGTCAGAACGCCACTGTCCGGGATTTTCTGGTTATTCATCAGGTCTTCGTAGAAGTTAGTGAAATCCAGTCTGTCGAACTGAATTTTCTGCAGCTCATCAACCGTAATCCCCCGACAGTCAGGATGCTTCGCACTGCCAAAACTGATACGCAGCTGACCGTTGCGTCCCTGCTGCTGGACTATCTGCGCCAGCTTCGAATCAAACTGACAGTAGCTGCGTTTTTTCTCCAGACAGACACCCAGCACTTTCTTCGAACAGAACTCTCCGACACTGACGGTCAGTTTGTTTGATTTTGCTTTAGCCAGGGCTTTTTCATCACTGCTGCATTTGGCCAGCCCGATATCCTGTCCCCAGCCGCTGTCCTTACAGCAGTTGCTGTATCCGGCTGCAGCCTTCTTACAAAATTTCGCCTGACCGGTGAAAGCACGGACATCCACCCCGTTCAGCGCCGCAACATCCTTACCTGCAGCGGCCAGTGCCGCCAGCTGAGAAACGGCTTCGGCAAAATCATTACTCTTCCCGCTCTGAGCCTTATCGCATTCGCCATCGAGACAGAATACGTCTCCCCCACAGACCATCACTTTCCCGGATGTTTTTGACTCACAGGAGTACGTGGCATATTCATGCAGACAGGCACCTTCTTCGGAGTAAAAGGCACACTGGTGTGACACCAGGGTACAGGCAGGATTGTCGGTGTAGGTCTGACAGGTTCCCTTGTCTGCTGACTGCGTGACATACGTGTCCCGGTATGCCCAGCAGCTCTGGTACATGCTGTATGACTGACCGTCTTTCACCAGCGTCCTGTTCCCGCCAGCCTCCGTACATTCTGTTTTTGTCAGTTTCCCCAGCTCCTTGCTGAACGGGCAGCTTTCAGACCAGACAACATACGGGGTGTACGAGGCTTTTTTTACCCTGACAACCAGACGCAGCTTCATTGCCGTATGACGTCTGAATTTTGTATTCCCGACCCGGACGGGGTGAGATGAGGTAAAAGCCACACCGGCAGTCAGTGTTTTCTGTACTGGTGTAAATGAGGCATCTGCTGAGTATTTGGCATTCCAGCTCAGTGGGGTTCCCAGTACTGTAATTGTCATAGGTACACTCTTCTGCAGGTAAGTACGACTCCAGCTGTAATGCGCATCGACAATTTCACCGGTAACGGGAGAGGTAATGGAGACAACATACTGACCATTCACTTCACGTGCAGGTAGCTGACTCATTTCATACTCCAGCGTCCGGGTTTCCCACGTGGTACTCCCCTGCAGCTCCATACGGGCAGTTCGTGTGCAGTACTGCTCCACCTGTAAATCCCGCTCACAGGTGTAATTCGTGTATTCACTCCGGCTAATCTCCTGCGCACTGCACTGCTGCCCGGTGTTTCCCACAATGCTGTCAGCCCGGTTCACCACATCCCTGCCGGTCTGGATAAACGGTGCATCCGGTGAAAGAATGTCTTTCGGCTTGTTCATGAATGACTCTGTGATGGTTTTTCCGGTTTCACCGGTCGCCCATTCCGTGGTGCCGTCATTTTTCAGGCCACCATCCCCGCCGGCAGTCACGCCACCGTAGTATTTTGTCTCGTCCGGATTCGCGTTATAGCCGGGGATACTCTCCTGTGGCTTAAAGCCCTGAATACTGCTGCTTCCCTGTCCTTTGATCTGGTGAGCAAAATCAGAGCCGGCCCGGTAATCACTGTTGCTGTCAGCCAGTGCCATGCCGGCAACCAGAGCCAGTATCAGAGGTAAAATACGTTTCATTTCCCGGAATCTCCTTTCCCTGCCAGTAAATCATGAGCCACCTGCCGGCAGTCACCCGTGGCGGCCACTTTCTCCAGCGCCTGGCCGACCCGCAGGTTTCCCCGGATGATGTCGTATCCCTGACTGCAGAACACCACCAGTGCCGGTACACTGCGAATGCCGTACTGTGAAAACAGCGTCGGGTCGATCTGAACACCATCAGTCGCGCCGTCTTTCACCAGGGACAGCACGGCTTCAGCGGTGGTCTTCAGGTCATTGTTCACCATGCCCCGCAGTGTGGCGGGTATACCGTAGTGCCGGGTTTCGCCCAGCATTCGTTTCAGCCCCTCTTCGGGAATGGAAAACGACACAAAATACAGAGCACCCTGCCGGGGTTTCCCGTCCTGCGAAGCCTGCTGTTTACGAACCAGCTCATCCAGGAAATGGTTATCTGAACGCTGAAGGGGGTTTTCCAGCACCTGCTTCTCCGCCCAGGCTTTCAGCTGATGGTCAGGTTTTTCACGCAGTTGTCTGCTTAAATTTTCCTGCTGCTTCAGGAACTGGCGGTTTTCAGGAGTGTTCACGTTTTCTGACGCCATAACCGCCCCGTTCAGCATCATCAGCAGTGCTGCCAGAGATTTCATACTCAGCTTCATCATTCACCTCACAGGAAGACACAGTTACGTTTACGCCACATCAGGTAGCCGAAGTTTTTCTTTGTATTGGGCGGATTTTTCCCGGTTTCCCAGCGGGTCACACTGCGCCCGAACGGGTGGCACTGTCCGCTGTCCGGGTACATATTCACCATCTGGTAACGCCAGCGTTCTTTGGGCAGGATTGGGGACGGATATTCATTACAGACGGCGTTATTTTTCCCGATGGTTTCCATAATCATGCCCTGACGGTGCAGCTTGAACGCCATGCGTTCACTGACCAGCAGGGAGGACTGCAACGGACTGGACTCATTACTCACCCAGCCATTGAACGGGTACATACTGCCCTGCGAACCGGCACACCAGAACAGAACATCGAGAGGCATATTAAAGGCGCTGGCAATGGCATCTGCTGCGCAGGCTCCCTGTGCTATCGGATTGGCAAAGATGACAGCTTCCGGATTGAGAATGGTGGTCAGGCTGCTGTCCGTCCAGGTGGGGTCGATTTCAGAAAGATAAGCGATATCCAGGTCACCACCTTCCAGACAGCCCAGCGATGTGATGATGTTAAGCCAGTACGTCAGCGGGTATTTGTACCAGTGAACGTGATAGAACGCCCCGTTCACCTGCTTCTCATCCTTTTTCGCCGTTCCCTGTGCCGTTTTACCAAAAGCCGGCAGGCTGAAGCCCAGGTTAACCATGCATCCCGGTGATCGGGTGACGTCCGTCAGCGCCATCGGCTCCCAGTAACCAATGGCCAGCCCGATACGCCTGAACAGCGGCGGCGGTGCCGGACAAATCTGAATGGGCATCGACGGGTTCGCCGTGTCGGGGACCTTACCCTGACTGACTTTGATACTGCCCAGCGAGAGCGGGAAAATACAGCTCCAGCAGATATCCGTGATCGGGTTTACAAAACGCCCCTCACAGGCAGAATCCGCAGACGCTGCAGGGACATGACCGGCGAGAAGGAATAACATCAGCAGCCACAGGCTTCGCTTCATTTTCTGCCCTCCTCTGCCGGAATAAATTCCACCTTCAGGAAGCGATCGCCGGGAACGGCGCTCACCCGTGCCGGGACCTGATCAATGCCGAGGCGCTGGCAGAGCACACCGTTCTGGTCAAAGTAAACACGGCTGTCCAGAGACTTCTGCATCTCCGGGATACTGCCCTGCACGAGGATAATTTTGCTCTCCAGTGTGGGCGGCGTCTGGCGTTTCATCCAGGCCACCTGCGCCGGATCATCGCCATTGATGAAATACAGCGTCTGGTTAAAAGGAACATACTGCAGCGGATTCATCACTTCACCCTGACGGGCAAACACCCGCCCTTCGTTATCCCGGATATCCGCAGCCAGTCTGACGGACGGGTCAAACAACCGGCTGCCGTATTTCTCCGTGCGTCCGATACCGGGCACGGCAGGGGGCCGCAGACTGTTGCGGATCACCCGCTCCTTAAAGGCATCCATTTTCCGGCCCATCTCACCGGACTGCTCCAGTGCCGTCAGGCGCTGCATGATCACCGTCAGCATGTCCGGCTCCTTTACCGGCCACAGATCGCCCCAGGTACCAAGATCGGCGGCGGCCACACTCTGCCCCCATATCAGCAGGGCAATCAGCCCCCGGCATCTCATGGCTCCGCCCTCATTCGCCGGGCGATATCCTGCTGGATTTCCCGGGTGATATCCGGTGCCCCCTGTACCACGGCAGGCGACACCAGAATGACCGCGTGGTGTTTCTGCTGCCATACCTGCAGGCTGGCTTCCAGTGCCGTGTTAAAACGCGCTGAAAGGGCTTTTGACTGTGCTTCTGACAGTTGTTTCTGACTGGCGCTGTCAAAAAACGCATCCACGGTCTGTTTCATGTTGAAGGCGGCAGTCACCGGTGCGTTCAGTCTGACAATGCCGTAACTGATGGCTGCGTTCAGTAACACCATTGCCAGGCATCCCGGCACCGCCCACCACCAGTGGCTGCGTCGACGGGCTGTAACGTCAGTCGTTTTTTGCGTTGTGGTCATGCCACACTCCTGTATTTCTCATGTTCTTCCAGCCAGGCTTCCAGCGAAGCCATCTCCGGCCCTGACTTCTTCCACGCCAGCTGCCACACCGCCTCATGAATACTCAGCCCCTCTTTACGTTTCTGCTGCACAAACTCAAAATCCGGGCCGTCAGAGCTGTACATGGCGCGGCTTAACGGGTCAACAAACAGGCGGTGCCAGGAGGAATGGTTTTCCACCTGCAGCAGGAAGGAACTGAACCACTGATCTTTGGCCGCACCGAACTTACCAATCATGTCACGCTGCAGTGGCAGGAACTGGTCCGGATACAGCTGGTTGTATTTCGCGAACTCCTTCGCACTCTGTTTGAGGATAATTTTGTAGGAGGAGTTACCCCATGCTGCACGGGCCGCACTGGAGGCCTTGTCAGAGTCAAAGTCGACGATGTTCTGTGTGATGGTGATATAGGCACCGGTATGACGGCGGGCGGTACGGTAGCCTTTCTCAATAAATTCACCGACCTTGTGATTTTTGAAGTCCAGCAGACGCCAGCCTTCATCAATGACGTTCAGTTTCTTGAGGTTACGCGGCGTGCGGTACATCCGGTTCTCAATGTAAATGATAAGGCTGAACATCACCGCAACCAGCAGGGACGGACGGTCTTCCAGTCCGCCCAGCTCCAGCACCACCATTTTCGCATCATCCCGCAGGGACGGCTCATCGGAGTTGAAATACTGGCCATAAGTGCCGTTAGCAGTGTACTGGTCAAGCAGCACAATCATTTCGTCCAGACGGCTGCGGATGGTCGGTGACTCGGCATACTGCTCGCTGTCACTGGCGTTTTTCAGGAAATCCACCACGTCATCAATACGTGCCCTGTTCTCTTTGGCCAGCCATGATGCCCTGACTGCCTGCAGCAGCAGACCTTCATGCACTTCATCCAGGTTACCGTTGGGGCTGGCCATCACCGACAGCTGGTCGCGGACACGCTCCGCTGACTGGTCAATATCGGTGATGTTCGCAAACGGGTTAAAGCGCAGGGTTTCACCGTCCAGATATACGCCCCCCATGTTCTCACACAGGGACTTGTAGCCATCCCCCATGTCGAACACCACGGCAAAGCCCCCGGAGTCCAGCACGCTGCGGATAAGTGGCTGTATCAGCCCGGTTTTACCGGCCCCGGAGGTGCCACAGACCGCCATGTTATAGTTGGTGTTATTCATCCCCCGGAAGAAAATATCGATAAACGCCAGCTGGTTACGGTAGGTGGGTGCCAGCAGACCTGCCGGTGTCAGGGGGTTATCCGCCACTAACGGCATCAGGTTGGCCACATTAAAGCTCTCTGCGCGCTGTACCACTCCGGCCTCTTTCAGCTGTTTAAACAACCCTTTCCCGGCCATAAAGGGCAGACAGGTCAGGAAATTGCGCATGTGGTTAAAGCGCGGTGAAATCAGCTCAAAACCGTTTTTACGGAAGCTGTTCAGGATGTCCTGCTCCACTTCCAGTGCCGTTTCATTATTGTCCTTGCAGAAGGCTGTGATGTTGAGGAAGTAGGACACGACAGAGGACTGACCGGAGCCCAGCCGCTGACGCAGTTCCCCCCACTCCTTCGCCTCTTTCTCCACGGACGGAAACCATTTGGCATAGGAGGTCTTCGACTTTTTCTCCAGGTCCATGTACTTCAGGTTGGCTTCGCTGTGGGTTTTCACCTGGTCTTCCACCACCAGAGTCAGCGTCAGGATGAACGGACAGGAGATGGACAGTTCCGGGTTCAGCAGGTTGCTGTAGTTGTCGGCCATGTTCCACAGGAAGGCGATTTCCGGGTTACGGGCCAGATGGAAATTCAGGATGCGGGCCGTGCTGTTCCTGCCCTTCTCACGCAGGCCCAGCGTCAGGTAATCCGCCCGGACTTTCAGATCAAAACTGTCCTCCACACACTGATAATTCAGATCAGAATACGGGTCCAGCTGACGTCTTTTCGGATACAGGGAGTCCGGGTTATGGTTAATCATCTCCCCGACAATATCGATAAAGGCCTGTGCATCCACCGCCTGTGTGGTGATACTGGCCCCCTGTAACGACGCCCGGATGATTTTCACCAGGTTTTCCATTTCCAGAATATCAGCCCGGCTTTTTTTCTTCGAGGGAGAACAGTACGAGAAGAATACCCGGTAATGGCGCAGGGTCAGGGGCAGATTCATCCCCTCCGGCAGCGGAAACTGTGTCGCTGCCGCATTCATATAATAAGCCCGGGTAATGGCGTTAAACCGTTCAGCCTGTTCACCCGACCAGGAGAACTCACGCAGCCCGTATTCAATCCTGTCACCAACCAGCTGACTGGACATCAGATGGATGCAGAACGGCACCCCGCGCGGCAGTTTGGTGCGCAGCATGTGATCGAGGGCCTCCACAATGGACTCATTCGCCCCATTGATGGGAATGGCTTCCAGCATAAAGCCCATCGTGGTGTCATTCATGAACAGACCGGATTCCTGGTTGTAATCACGGTACGGCAGCAGACGACTGAACTGCGGGAAGCTCATTTCGCCCAGAACTTCATTGGCCTTTGCGGATTCGTCAGGCAGTTTCAGTGCTGTGACGAGGGAGTTAACCGCCTGAGTGACGGCCTCAAGTGGGTTATTACTCATATGAGTATTCCTTAGTGCGTTTAAAAAAGGAAAATATCAGTCTGTGGCCGTGGATATATCACGCAGTGCCATTCCTGAAACCACAGCACAAATAAGAGATGGAGGCTTTTAACAGGAAACCAGGATTAACGTTCCTTTACTGAATGAGCATCATTTAATGCCTGAATTTGTTTTTCGCGAATCTTATTGCGCTCATTTTCTCTTACCCGTTTCACCTCTGCCATTTCGTTTCTTTCTCTACACGCTGATGCAAGCTCTTTTGCCTTACCAAGACTTAAAGGTTCAGGCTGATAATCAGATGTGTCAGACTTAATAGCTTCCTTAAATGCTTCTGCTGCACAGGGGATATCCTGTGTAATCTCTGTCAGTTGTTCTGGTGTTGCAGGTTGTTGCTCAAGGTAGTCATTGTAAAAAAGACCACATATCAACATAGCCATAACGCCAACAAATATAAAAGCCAGAACAGATTCTAAATATATCGACTTCATTTCATTTTCCTTTGAAGCAGTAAGCACTCATTGCCCCCCATTCAGTGTATCCATCACGTTGTTCAAAGGTTTATTTGTTTTAACTTCAATACATTCCCCTGTATTTCCAAATCCCCTGCCTCCGTGTGATTCGATTGTCCGAAGAACCTGCACGCATACGTCCGTATTTGGCATGGGTGTAATATTCCAGCTTCCGCCACCGTTAATATTTTTATCAGCACAAGAAAAATAAAGGTATGCATTCTTTATTACCTCCGCTTGTATATTAATCACTGAATATCCCTTCAGTTAACTTATGAGGTCATAAAACACTGCAGATTCTCATTCGGATTTATTCCCTCCAGTAAACTTCCGAATAGTATCCTGTTCACGCTGACGGGTGGCAGACTCCTGCATTGCATCCACTTTCTCCTGCCAGAGATGCCGGATATCCTTTTCATCCCGACCAGTCAGTTTTTTACCGGACAACAAACGGTTAAGCTGTTCCTGTCTCACATCTGGTACGTCTTCAGTCAGACGCATAAGCCGGAGTAATTCCTGACGACTGAGTACCATGCGTGATTCCTCCGGTACGCTGTAATAATTAAAAATACGACTGAATACCCCACAACAGCAGGCAACAGACAGGCACAGGGATTTCAGATACAGGCCAGAAACACAGAATGTGGCAACACCACAAAGAATAGCTATAACTAAAAAGCCCTTACCCAGTGCCATACACAAAGAACCCTGTTTTCTGAATATCCGCTCATGCTCATCCAGAATAAAATCTATTTTTTCATTTTCTGATTTATGCATAGTGTTTCCTCTGCCTTTCCTGATACGCCTGACATTCAACGCACAACGTCACACCGGGAAATATTTTCCGCCGGGCTTCCGGAATAGGATTTCCGCATGCTTCACAAAGATAAACAGGAATACCATGAACATTTATTTTCTGGCGTATCCGGTTTATTCCTGTCATGGTCAGTTGTTCTGTCACTGAATATGCTTCATCGGCTTCATCACTCACGGAATATTCCTCCCGACATGTTCTGACACGCTACCGCCCATCCCTTTTCACGCACAGGGCACTCGTTTTACAGGCAGATTTTGAATACAGAAAGCCCGCCGGCATTGCCGGCTGATATACAACTTCAGGGCCAGTTAATTAATACGTGGTTTTCCCCACGCAGACGGTTTAATAACAAAAAACACGCTGGATGGCTGATGATAAACATCCTGGTTATCAATATAAGGCGCTATCCATAATGCTGCCGTCTGCTCACCCGTTCTTAGCGGACGAGGAGGTGTTACCGGCGTAACTGAACTGACCGGAACAACCGTTTTCACTTCCCGGGCAGCGGTAAACAGCGGGCGTGGTGCCAGCAGTTTCTGCTCCGGATGTGCTGTCACCGCAGGTCTGCCGCCGGACGGAGTGGTCGCGGTGACGGTCTGCACCGGCATTGTCCGGAAGTTCCCTTCAGCCAGGCGCGGCAGTGATGCCGCAACCGGCTTTGCTTCTGAGGACTGCTCCAGTTTTTTGGCCTTCTCATTGGCCTGCTCCATCGTCATACAGGTATCAGATGTGGTGGCGTTACACTCAAATTCCGTACTGGTTCCGGCACAGCCGGAAAGTAATAAGGTCCCCAGCAGAGGAATAAAGAAAGAAATCTGTTTCATTGTCCCTCACCTTTCTCATCGCAGTTCACAAAATCCTTCTTCAAATCCCTGACCGTACAGGTTTTTACAATGTCAGGATTTTCAAAAACCGTACTCCGTGATGATTTATAAACATATGCCACAATGCGTTTCCCACCCGCATCAGGTTCTGGTGCACTGACTTCACATAACGGAGGTGTTATTCCGGACTCATACAGCACCGGATAATTTATTTTTTTGACGCTGCCATCAGAAACCAGCTTATTCATCGAAGGGCTCCTTATATTTCTGAATAATTCTGTCGATTAGTTCTTTCACCGGAACAGATTTTCCGCCACCGGATTGTCCGGCAACCACAATATGCCCCGGAGAAGAAAATAAACTCATCGACATACCCTTCTTCATCACACCGACAGCAGCCATATTAAAATTGTCCGGCAATGACTCAGAACCGAATTTCTCCGGTGCAGGAAGTACGATTCTTGTGGCGCAGTTACTGAGAACAGCATGAATAAAATCATCTGACACGGTTTTACCCGGCACAGAGAGGGCTGTAATAACATTAATATTACGCATGTTCATTTTTATCTCCGTTGTTTCTGTTTGTTCTGTCATCAGGAAGATAAACAGGGCATTTCCTGATTTTTCCCGGCAGGGAAGCGTCTTCCGTATAAACTTCCTTCAGATGTTCATCTGCGGTTACCACCCGGATACATTTCATTTTTCCTGGTCGCACCGGATATTTCCCGGTGATCGCTGCCAGCGAGACATACATCAGTGCCAGTGTTGCCCATAATGCGGTGACCAGTTGCATCAGTGACCGGTCAGTCTCCCTGACATAATCTGCAGCATCAGCCGCGCGGTAATGGCAGATATCCTGTATTTCTGATCTGCCTGAAGAATCAGAGGAAGAAAACCAGCATTCACTGACCGGGAACTGTCCGGCAGGTGCTGTTTGTCTTACGAAGTTAATCTCCTTAACCAGTAATTTCCCCGGCGTGGTGTTGTCCTTCCATAAAACAAACAGAGCCATCAGGGCCATTGTGGCCAGTGGCAGAATGACGGTGTACTTCAGACACCAGAACAGTCCTCGCAGAACCCGGGCGACAACATACCGGGCGGCATGGCACGCCTGACGGGACGACATATTATTTGCCATCGTTGCCCCCTCCCTGGCTGCCGGACATAAACTGCTGCGGATTCAGGTTGCCCAGCTGCTTCAGCATCTGGTCAGTATTAAAGCCGTTAAGATGACTTTCAGCCGATGGCGGAACAGGAACCGGACTTTCCGGATTGTCTTCTTCCGCTCTGCTCTGCGTGCGTTCCAGCGCCATCTCTTCCACGGTTTTCAGCTGGAAGCCGTCCTGGAACACCACGGTCACTTCGTTGCCCGCACCAATCGGTATCACCGGGTGATACTGTTCGGCACGTTTGATGTAGTAGTCACTGAGCGTCTGTGCGGCTTTCGATGCGCCGCCACCGATACCCATTTTCAGGACATCACCAGCCCCGTAAGCGGCTGTGGCACCCAGCCCGACAGCCGGCTGGGAGGCGCGCTCCATTCCCTGACCGATACCGTCAACAAATCCCGCGCCCCATGCCCAGCCGAGGATTTTGCCGTTACGCATCACCACTTCGCCCTTGATACCGTTTTTACCCCGGAAGCTGACATGCCCCTTAATCGGCATATCAATAGTTTTGCCGTCCTTCAGGCAACTGATATTGCGGGTGCGTACAATGGCACGCTCACTGGACACATCCCCCCAGGCTTCCAGACCCACAAAACATCCCGTTGCGTCATACGTCTTGCTGTTCGGCATTTCCACCAGGCCGGTGATACGCAGCTGCATCGGCACCGTGGATTCATTACCGGTGACAGAGGCATTGGCATCCGCCCCTTCAATCAGCATGGCTTTCGCAAAACTTCCTGACGGAATGTACGGCAGTGATGGTCCCTGTTTTCCCTCATTACGGGTAAACACCTTACGCTGTATCCGGTTAGGCACCGGCACAGACTGGTACGTCACCTGTGGTGGTGGCGTGACACCATTCCCGGGATAAAACGCTGTCGGCGGTGGAACAGCAACGCTGCCCTGCGGCGGGAAGGATACGGGGGTGTTTCCTGGCTGTGGTTCGCCTTCCGGGCCGGGCGGTGAGGCAGGCATCTGCGGTACAGGCTCACCGGTCGCCGTGACGGGATTAGCACCCAGGGCTTTTACCTGCTCTGCCAGGGCGGCATTGTCCTGTCCCAACTTTTCAATACGACGCTGGTCATCACCGCGCTGTTTGTTCAGAACATCCAGCTCACGACGGATTTCCTCATACTGCTTCTGCATCTGCGCTGCCGTCACCTGCATCTCGGTGGTGGCATGCTGACGCACCTTGTCATCAAAGGTCGTATCCACCACACCGGTCATATCCGGCACAGGCTCCTGTTCAGCCACGGTTTCACCGTTACCGGACATGTCCACATCAGACAGATACAGTGCCCCACCAATCGCGGAGGCTGTACCGACAACCACAATCCCCAGCCACAGGTACTGCTTGCGTTTCACAATGGTATTGATACTGGCCATCAGTTGCCCTCCCCGTCACGGATGACATACACATCCATGCGCGCACCTGCCAGTAACTGGCTGGCAGGCTGGCTGAACATCACGGCACGGGTTCCCGGCTGCCAGAAGTCACTTTCCCGGATATTCAGGGCAGACAGCGTTTTATTTTCCACGGCAAAGCGGACCATCTTCAGGTGATTCCCCGTCCATACGGCATCTGCCACTGAAGACAGCCCCGCCGGGGCCTGCAGGGTTTCCTTTGTCACCGGGACCTGATACCAGCCTGCGGGTAATTTTCCGCCACGGACGGCCTGGCTGATGGTCACAAGCAGGGATTCGTAAGGCGTGGACGTTTCCCACGCACCGGCTTCTTCTCCGGTTCCGCGCAGGTCACTGACCAGCTGAATGGTACGCCCCGCGCCTTCACGGGGAACGGCCTGAATGGAAAGATTCAGACCACGTTCTGTTTCCAGAATGAACGTAAAGGGCTTTTTGTTGACGGTGGCCACCACCACACCGCCGGAGGCGGTCTGCTCATTATTGGTCAGGGCACCATCCAGACTGTTCACGGCGATAATCCGGTCACCGGGAACGGTAAACAGATTCGGGCTGGTATTGCTGATGGCAATACTGGCCTGACCACCGTTCACCATTGGCACCACGGTGGGGGCCAGCGTACCGACTCCGGCCATCACGCTGCAGGAAAAAAACAGGCCGCCTAATATTATTGCTGTATTATTTTTTCTCATCGTCTGTTTCCCCGAAATTATCCAGCCAGGTCACCCCGTTTTCCCGCTTCAGAATAAGGATGTAATGTTTAATATCAGTGAAAGGTTTTGAATCACCAATCCAGGTTTTAAGCACACCACGAATTTCCACACGGCCATACTGAGGCCAGACACGAACACTGGTCTGGAAAAAGGCTGAGTTCACGTTATCGTTTTTAATACGCTTCGCTTCTTCAGCCAGAATAACTTTCATCTGGTTCTGTGCGCCCGGGCGGATATATTGCAGAAGCGCCTGATGTGAGGCATCGACGGTTTCTGATGAAACATTCAGACGGAGGGCAATAAATGACAGCGCCATCTGCTGTAAATAAGAGGCGTCGGCACTGTTCTGTGACACGGCAAAGGGGGCATTAAATGCCATTGGCGTCACGGCAGTGCGTTGCTCATTCTGAAGACGGTAGTTATTCACCCCCTGAATGACGTTAACAGAGAGGCTGAGAACAATAAGCACTGACATAAATATAAAGGCGATGGCCATTACACGACTGGTACTTAAACGGGCACCGTGTTCCATATAACAATCCTGGTATCAGTTCTATTTAATCCACTGCCGGAAACACGAATCGGGAACATTATGAAAAATACCGCGCAGCAGGGCTGTTGGCATATACCAGTAAATCAGGTCACGTAACCAGGAACTGCCCCGCCCTTTTTTCAGTTTTTTAATCCCGAAATAAACCAGAACCGCTGCACCAATACCGAACAGATATTTCGATGTTGTGATACCCCAGCCAATACAGATTGCTGCGGGGATCAGTTCATCCAGTGGCAGGCCAAACCAGCGGCTCTGGTTAGTCAGTGTTTCCGGGAAACGATATTTCTTAAGTTTATTCTCGTCTCCCGACATCGTTTTATTTCCTGTCAGAGGCCAACGACGGCCATACCCACAGCAATAAATACAGAGATGATGGCAAAACCGGCCAGGAACTTGACGTTTTTGGTCATCATGTACATGACAGCACCGACCAGAACTTCAGCCAGAACGACCCATTTAACAACACTGGAGTCCTTACCGAAGGTCGCCTTAACCGTGGTGTTACCGCTTGCCATCAGGTCCTGGCCCTGTGCTGCCATTGCCAGTTGCGGGAAGAACATCATCAGAACAGCAGCCGGGATCACAGCGCGAGCCAGGCGAAGCATATTCAGACGAGTGAATTTAGAAAAAAACGACTTCTTTTTGACGGGCGCAGAAGCACCCTGAACACTTAAAACGGCGTCCATATGATTCCTCTGTTTAATATTGATAGATAAAAACTAAAGTTCTTTAAATGTTGACTCGCTCTCTTCGGTCACCTCCCTGAATATTTCTTCGTTATAGAAATCAGGAAATCGTTTCAGATGATCTCTGAGACGGATCTGGACTTCTATCGTTTTACTTCTTCCACTACGATCTTTGGCCTTAATAAGTCGGTTATTTGTATCTTCATCGAGATACACCGAGACCGTTCTGCTTATACCGCCTCTCGCGTTACGCCTCCTCACTCAATTCACCTCTGTTTCCCGACTAATAAAATTATGATTGCACAGAAACCGACGAAAAAAAACACGCCAAAATTGGCGTGTCTTATTTAACATTTACTTAACGCTATAAAATTCACGAATTATATTTAATAGCGAATCTATTTCCCCTTTATAGATACATGACACTCTGAATAAATCAAAGTGTTCAAAAAATTCTTTTATTTTCCGTTTGACTGGTTTAATTCGATCCTCAGATGCTCTGTCTGTAATACCCAATTCTCTGGCAATTGTTGCATGACCAACACCCAGCATATAAAAAGAGAAAACAAGCAATGTCCCGGGGGAAAGATCATTCCATATCGTTAATTTGTCAGAAGTATTTGTATTACTTCCACTCTGATTTAACGCAAAAAATGGATAATCAGGAAACGGATTAATTTGCCATAAAACAACAGATTCGTCATTATAAAAAGAAACATTCTCCATCCTTATCTGATAGATTTCGCCATGAAAATTAAAACGACGACAAAATGCAGAGCCATGTCCAAGAGCCTGGCATTCCAGTTCAAGTGATGAAAGAAAAATTTCAACCTGCAGACGTATATAACTCTCTCCGGATAAGGGTTTATCTTCTCTGGAAAAGAGTTCAATAAAAGCCCCATTGGCATAAAGGATTTTCCGGTTTTTGTTACGGACACAAACCGGAACGGGAGAATTTCTGTAGATATTCTGAACGTTAAGGATGTATTTATTTACAGATTGACTGTTAAGTGGCCTTTCTCTACGATCCAGCGCACACATAGGAACCTCCGTTAAGGATTCTATGGACAGTCGATGCAGGGAGGTCTGAACTCCCTGCATCGGCGATTTTCAGTTTCAATTTTTAACGTGGCATTAACCACGTAATTAATATACTAATTATCTGACGTATTGTCATCTTTTTGAATCATAAAAATTCTTATATTTGAACCAACTCAAACTTCATTTTCATTTATTCATCATCATTTTTTGGAAAAAACCGGTCCATCTCAACAGACACTTTCTCTCTGATATCGTCAACCATACTGGCATATTCAAACTTCGGGTTTCCGGAGACATGAGGACTGAGAGACTCAATACCTAAAATCTTTGCCACCGTTGACTGTGTTTTTACAACACATTCAAGAAGAAGTTTATTAAACTCTGTCTGGTTAAACGCAGACTCTTTACGCTCCATCTGTGCATCATATACGCGAAGCCCCAATTCAAGAAGCATTGAAGCAGTTCCTGAAAGGCTTATATCTTTATCTCTTGCTCCCTCCTGACGACGCTTTTCAACAATCATGTTAATTTTTTCATGAACCTCATTACTGATATACAGATTTACTCTGGCCATAAGACAGTACCTTTTATATTCTGAAATAAGAGTTTTATTTCATTTACTCATAGTTTGGTCTGAAAAAAGAAGAGCACCCCTAGCAGCGCCCCTAGGGTCATACTATAAAAAAACGCACGGCGCTGCTAGGGGCGGCCCTAATATATCCAAATGTTTTTCATAAAATTTGTCAGTACTGACCCTAACAAGGGTCGCCATAGGGTCGCCATAGGGTCGTCAACGACCCTATTTAATAATGTAAAATAAATTAAAATACATTATTTAAAACATAAGCTAATGATTCAAAAAGCAAATCAGCAAAAACTTGTTTTTGCGTGGGGTGTGGTGCTTTTGGTGGTGAGAACCACCAACCTGTTGAGCCTTTTTGTGGAGTGGGTTAAATTATTTACGGATAAAGTCACCAGAGGTGGAAAAATGAAAAAGTGGATGTTAGCCATCTGCCTGATGTTTATAAATGAGATCTGCCAGGCCACTGATTGCTTTGATCTTGCAGGCCGGGATTACAAAATAGATCCTGATTTACTGAGAGCAATATCATGGAAAGAATCCCGTTACCGGGTTAATGCCATCGGTATTAATCCGGTAACGGGATATGGCAGCGGACTGATGCAGGTAGATTCCCAGCATTTTAACGAACTGGCCCGCTACGGAATTAAGCCAGAACATCTGACAACAGATCCCTGCATGAACATTTATACCGGTGCTTATTATCTGGCAATAGCATTTAAAAAATGGGGCGTCACCTGGGAGGCCGTTGGTGCATACAATGCAGGATTCAGGAAATCCGAACGCCAGAACCAGAGACGTCTTGCCTACGCATCAGAGGTTTACCGGATTTATACCGGGATAAAAAGCAGTAAAGGTATCCGGGTTCCGGCCACGAAGAAATCACTTCCGGAAATTAACAGCGTGCAGAACAATTAATCTTACAGACATTGTCAGATACCGGTTATGCCGCAAAAGCGGCATGGAAGGCCACACACAAAAATATCATATGAGTGACAATACTGACTGGCCGAAGCCCCGCGAAGCGGGAACCCATCTTATATATACCCGGTAACTGCGCAGCCTCCTGCCAGACCATTTTTCGCGGGCACAATATTTACAGACAACCGGAAAGCCGGTCGATGAAATTGAGGTATATCAGACGACACAGCAATGCCGAAAAATGATAATATAAGTAAAGCCCCGAAAATTTTTTCGGGGCTTTACTTATATTATCATGACTTCCACTTTCTGAACTGTTCGGCAATCACCCATAACGCCTTGTTGATTCTTATATCACCATCAATACCTGTAATGGCTCTTGTCCTGGTATTTTTCCCGGAGGCACTTCGCCCCGATAATCCACCTTTTATCATATTCTCCTGAACCCGCTGCCAGGTTGTCCAGAGATCGTTCTGTTTGTCTTCCCGACGACGGGGAGTAATTATCTGTTCAGGTGTCACTGGCGTTTTATTTTCATCTTCATACCTGACCATCAGTGCAGCTCTGCCAAATAAATGTTGCTCGTCACTGTTAAGATGAATTTCTTTCATCGCCTCCATATTATCAGTGACCTTATCAAAGACACCGAGCACTTCATACGCTCCCTCGATAACCTGCCCGACAATATCACCTTTATGTGGAACGCGGATTTCGCCAAAATTATTTCCGCACACCAGGCCATTTGTGCAGACAAAACGAAAAATTCCGGGGATCATCTGATAACTGGATGAACCATCATGTGAATTAAGCAGGATAATTTCAGGAACTTCCTGTCCGTTAATATGCCCTTCCCTGCGAAGACGTAACATATGTTTACTGTATTCGCGACGTCCCAAATCACGAACCCGACTCTGACAGGCAAAGAATGGCTGGAAACCTTCATCACGTAACTTATTGATGATATTGATTGTTGGAATATACGTATAACGTTCACTCCGGGACTCATGTTTATCACCGGAAAATACCGAAGGCACGAACTGCATTAATTCATCATCCGTTAAAGGACGTTCACGGCGGATGGAATTATACCGACCAAAACGGGAAGCTAATCGCATAACAGCTACTCCTTTATGAAAGAATAAATTTAATAAAAAATTTTTCCGCTTAATATCATCCCCCCGATCTCCATTAACAAGATTGCAACAATCAGGAGGGATATTCATCACATCCGGTCAGCAGATCGCCCGGATATCGAGGCCGGCACGCTTAATCTGACGCAGGAACTGTTTGAAGTGATCGGCTTCCGCAATGTTGATATGGCGGAACTGCTTATCCACACCCTGACTGAGCACGTAGCTATAACTGAAGGCCATCTTTTCCGGGTGGCTTTTGCGATATTTTTTCAGCTCAGTCAGGCTGCTGAATTCCAGGACGTCCCACTCTTCCCCGGTGTTTTTTTTCTTCCCGGCAACAAGAAGCGTGTACGACGCGGTGTTAACGTGGATATTTCGGGTACTCATCCTGCTTTCTCCTCTCTCTGGTTTTCAGCCCCCATCATCTGTTGAGTTTCGGGAGCCGCGGTTTTGACGTTTTGCGGGGACCTGCCTTTTGTTCCCTCCGGTATTCACCATCACCTGTTTGAGAA
>NZ_JAHZSO010000024.1:0-6121 GCF_028421345.1 Escherichia sp. S10b | reverse complement strand
GCAATGTTTTCCATGATGGTTCTCCGAATGAAAGCCTGTCCTCAGCATAGTACTGGGAAGGAGGGAGTGACCATCTCATTAAATAAAGCACGCTAAGCCGTAAGTAAGCGTGCTCCTGTGAAAGCCACAGCTAAAACTGCGTAGTACACATAGAGGTATTTTTTTCTAGATTTATATCGAATTTCGTTATCGAATTTCGCTTATTATTGATCAACTCGTTGCAGATCATGAAGGCGAAAGTATGACGAATAACCCTACCGATGACAGCAGACCATGGTCGGTCTTTCTTATTTTTCTGCGGCTTGGATTGACATCTTTTGGCGGCCCCATTGCGCACTTGGGCTACTTCCGCGCCGAATTTGTCACACGGCGGCGCTGGCTCTCCGAACGGAGCTATGCTGACTTGGTCGCGCTTTGTCAGTTCTTGCCAGGGCCTGCAAGCAGCCAGGTCGGCATAGCGGTAGGACTGTCTCGGGCTGGATACAGCGGGGCGCTGGCTGCTTGGGCTGGCTTCACGCTGCCGTCTGCCATAGCCTTGATCCTTTTTGCGCTCGGCATCTCCAGCTATGGCGATTACGTCTCGCAGGGCGCGTTGCATGGCTTAAAAGTGGTGGCTGTGGCCGTGGTCGCTCAAGCAGTATGGGGCATGGCGCGTAACCTATGCACGGATGGGCTGCGAGTCACCATCATGGCAATTGCTACCTGCGTCGTTTTACTTGTGCCGTCCGCGTGGGGACAGGTTGGCGTGATTGCTATCGCAGGCATCGCAGGCCGGTTATTGTTCAAGCCAGCGAAAGTTGTTGAGCATGACCCCCTACCTATCACGGTCAGTCACCGGGCCGGCGTGCTTTGGCTCTCGCTGTTCTTTGTCTTGCTGATTGGCCTGCCGGTGTTGGCCGAACTGATGCCAAGTCAAACCATGGCAATGGTGGATTCCTTCTATCGTGTCGGATCACTGGTGTTCGGCGGTGGTCACGTTGTGCTGCCATTACTGCAAGCCGAAGTGGTGCCCTCCGGCTGGGTCAACAATGAATCCTTTCTCGCGGGGTACGGGGCAGCTCAAGCGGTGCCCGGCCCTTTGTTCACGTTCGCCGCGTTTCTTGGTGCCTCGATGAACACCGCCCCGTCGGGCTGGATCGGCGGCATTGTGTGTCTGCTGGCTATCTTCGCGCCCTCGTTCTTGCTGGTCGTCGGATCAATGCCATTTTGGGAGCGTTTGCGCCGCAATACAGGCATCCAAGCTGCGCTGGCCGGGATCAATGCCGCTGTAGTCGGCTTGCTGCTGGCCGCGCTGTATCAGCCTGTATGGACTAGCGCCATCTTTCAGCCGCAAGACTTCGGCTTGGCATTAGTTGCCCTTGTCGCACTTATGTTCTGGAAGCTCCCGCCGTGGCTGGTTGTCCTCGGTAGCGGTGCAGCTGGGTGGCTGTTGAGCGTCGCTCTGTGAGGCACAAAAAATGACTGACAAAGACCTCTACGGCGGTTTGATCCGCCTGCACATCCTTCACCATGCAGCCGAGGAACCTGTCTTTGGGCTGGGGATCATCGAAGAGCTACGCCGACACGGCTACGAGATGAGCGCTGGCACCGTGTACCCGATGCTGCACGGCCTGGAAAAAAAAGGCTATCTGACCTCACGCCACGAACGCACCGGGCGACGTGAACGGCGTGTTTATGACATCACTGAACAAGGCAGAACTGCACTTGCTGATGCGAAAACAAAGGTCAAGGAGCTGTTCGGAGAGTTGGTAGAAGGTGGTTGAGTTTTTGCTTCTATGTCAGGTTGAGCTATACCCTAACTGGATTGTCATTTTCAGAAGACGACTGCACCAGTTGATTGGGCGTAATGGCTGTTGTGCAGCCAGCTCCTGACAGTTCAATATCAGAAGTGATCTGCACCAATCTCGACTATGCTCAATACTCGTGTGGGCTCTGTTGCAAAAATCGTGAAGCTTGAGCATGCTTGGCGGAGATTGGACGGACGGAACGATGACGGATTTCAAGTGGCGCCATTTCCAGGGTGATGTGATCCTGTGGGCGGTGCGCTGGTATTGTCGCTATCCGATCAGCTATCGCGACCTTGAGGAAATGCTGGCGGAACGCGGCATTTCGGTCGACCATACGACGATCTATCGCTGGGTCCAGTGCTACGCCCCGGAGATGGAGAAGCGGCTGCGCTGGTTCTGGCGGCGTGGCTTTGATCCGAGCTGGCGCCTGGATGAAACCTACGTCAAGGTGCGGGGCAAGTGGACCTACCTGTACCGGGCAGTCGACAAGCGGGGCGACACGATCGATTTCTACCTGTCGCCGACCCGCAGCGCCAAGGCAGCGAAGCGGTTCCTGGGCAAGGCCCTGCGAGGCCTGAAGCACTGGGAAAAGCCTGCCACGCTCAATACCGACAAAGCGCCGAGCTATGGTGCAGCGATCACCGAATTGAAGCGCGAAGGAAAGCTGGACCGGGAGACGGCCCACCGGCAGGTGAAGTATCTCAATAACGTGATCGAGGCCGATCACGGAAAGCTCAAGATACTGATCAAGCCGGTGCGCGGTTTCAAATCGATCCCCACGGCCTATGCCACGATCAAGGGATTCGAAGTCATGCGAGCCCTGCGCAAAGGACAGGCTCGCCCCTGGTGCCTGCAGCCCGGCATCAGGGGCGAGGTGCGCCTTGTGGAGAGAGCTTTTGGCATTGGGCCCTCGGCGCTGACGGAGGCCATGGGCATGCTCAACCACCATTTCGCAGCAGCCGCCTGATCGGCGCAGAGCGACAGCCTACCTCTGACTGCCGCCAATCTTTGCAACAGAGCCCGCCGTGCTAGTCTGCTCGGTGATGGTGGAGTGAAGCCAACCCGCAATCGGGTTATGAATCTGCATCGCGATTCGCAATCAGCTGTCTCTTGAGCATGTCGAACTCCTGCGATGTTATCTCGCCGTGCTCGTGCTGCTACACCAACTTGTCCAACTCATCCGCCACACCGCTCCCCACCACCTGCGATGGCCAGGTTGTTTGCTGGGCGCATTGGCGGAGTATCGTCTCGACCCGGGACACCCACACCGGCACAACCTTACGGGAGTGATTCACTGTCAAAGAATCGGCCCGGTGCTCTGACGCAAGTATCGGGATGGTCACCATTTGTAAGCCGTAGACCTGAGTGGTGATCAAGACTTCGATACCACCGACCGTACCGGTACTAATCGACGACGGTCGTGTTCGTCGCCTGCCGCAGGGACTCTGCACACCTCCGTTTACGCATGTGCCTGGAGGAGTTGGAAATCGTCGTGTTCGGGAAACATTAAACACAGGATGGCAGCGATCTGAGCCAGCACATGATCAGCTAGCTCACCATCCGGATCGACGGCCCACTGCATCGTCGCGCCAGCGATGACCGAGTGCAGGAGCAACTCAGCTGCCGCAGGAGCACCTGGGGGCAGTCGCTTGCGGATCCCCTCCACCACCGCGCGGTTCCGCTGGATCGCAAGCGTGCGTAGCTCCGGCACCTGGAGCTCGTACCAGGAGATGAGATAGTTCACCGAGAAGTCGTTGCGAGTGTTCATGCTCCGAACGAGCACCTGCAAAAATTCCCAGAGCCCTTGCGGCCCTGCGCCTATCGGTATCGCATTCAGGTAATGCCGCACCTGCTCGACGCCGCGCTCCATCATCCTCACCAGCAGCGTATCGCGGTTGGTGAAGCGCTGGATTAACGCTGCGCGGGAGAGCCCCACCTCCTTTGCTACTCCGCTGAGCGTGAACTCTATGGGACCGCAACGCTTCAGCACTACGGTGGCGGCCTCGAGTACCTCGTCATCGGACTTGAGCTTGGGGCGGGGCATCAGTGTTCACCTTCTGTATGGGTTGGGGCGGAGGCTGTGGCTGCCGCCGCCATTGTAGCAAATTGAAGACGGAGCGAGAGTAGAGCCACGAGCCCCGCAAACACGGCCGATACAACGAGGCCAGGGAGCGGACCAGCAAGGTCGACAAACGCGCCGGCCGCAAGCATAACCATGGGCGAGGCTGACAGCATCACCGCCGAGACCGTGCCGAGTACCCGGCCGAGAAGTTCTGGCGGCGTGCGGTTGTAGATGGCAGCGTTGAGAATGGGAGAGACTGAGCCGGTCAGCAGTCCCACGAGCGCGCCCAACAACATCAGCACCGGCACGCCTGGCAACTGTGAAAGCAGAAGCGAGCCCACCGCAGAGCCACAAAATGCCACCGCCAGCCAGTTCTGCGCTGATATCCGGGCGCCGACCGACGCATGAATGGCAATGCCAAGGAGACCACCAGCCCCCATCATTGAGGAGAACAGCCCGAGCTCTGCTACTTGGCGTCCTGCATCTACAAACAGCGCAGGCATGATGACGCTGCCGTTGGCGCCAACGATGCCCACGAAGATCATCACTATACCAAAGAGAGGGCGCAGCAGGGGTTCGCTCCAGAGAAAAGCGACGCCGGCGCGCATGGAGAGAGTCGCCGTCGTGGTCATCGTCCGAGCGGCACGCGCGGGAAGCACCCACGCGCCGAGCAGACCTGCAAGGACGGAGCAGAACGCCGTCAGCCCGAGCGTTGGCGCAGCGCCAAGCAGGCCGATTGCGGCCCCCCCAAGGGCCGGGCCACCTAGAATCGCGACGTTCCCGATCACCGCTTTCAGTGACGAGACGCGCTCAACGGAGAGCCCGGCGACGTGGCCGAGTTTGGGCAGCTCACTGTCCTGCGCGGCCATACCGGGTGCGTCGAACGCGGCACCGAGCACCACGCAAGCGATCAGCCCAGTGTTCGAGAGGGCGCCAACGGCATCGAGCAGTGGGATGCTCGCCATGGCCACGCCGCCCACCACACCCGAGATCAATGCGACGGGCGCGCGCCCGAACCGATCGACGAGGCCACCACCAACCCACGCGCCGATGATGGTCGCGATGACGCTGCTAGCGGCCGTGGCGCCCGCCCAGGCCGCGCTCTTTGTATGAGACAGGACGAACCATGGAAGCGCGAGGGCCGCCACCGCGTTGCCGATCCGGAAGAGAAAGGTCGCCGCGAACAGCGTCGCGAGCGGGCTATATCGACGTTCGCTCATTCCGCTGCGGCGAGCTGCGCCTTCGCCGCAGCGAGGTACTCTTCGTTACCCGAGTCGAGGGCGAAGAGTGCGTAGGTGACCGCCCCGAACGCAAGGCGCTCCGCGATGTGGTGGGCGAGCCGCGGCCACACCCGGCCACCGGCCGCTTCATACGTGAGGAGGAGCTTCGCGAGCCCCTCTTCACCAAAGACCATAAGGTGCGCGGCCATGTCGATGGCAGGGTCATCAACGCGGGCCTCGCTCCAGTCGATCATCCCGCTGACGCGCTCCGTGTTGTCGATGAGCACATGGCCCACGTAGAGATCGCCATGCACCACCACGGAGAAATCTGGCCACGACGAATCGTCGTCGAGCCAGCGCTGCCACCGGTGGAGGCGCTTGTCGTTCACCACGAACTCGCGTCGGACGCGGTCAACGTCGTCGGCCACCTTCTGACGGGCCTGCGTCGGTGTACGGATGAGCATCCCCGCATCCACGGCGGCGGAAATGGGGACGGCATGCAGGGCGGCGAGCGCGGTCGCGAAGCTCTCCGCGAAGACCTCCGAGTCCTGCGGCACGACCCAGTCGGGCGTGGACGAACCAGGCTGGATGACCATCGCAGTCGAGTCTTCGAGCATGGGATAGGCAACGAGCTCGGCGTTGGCCACGCGCCAGTCCGGCACCGCGAACGGCAGGCGATTCTTGAGCATTGCCAGCACCCGCGCCTCTGGTTCGACCTTCGCGCTTACCTCGGCTCGGCGCGGGATGCGCAGCACCCACCGACGTCCATCGTCGACGGTGGCGAT
The DNA here is from genome assembly GCF_028421345.1 of Escherichia sp. S10b. NCBI lineage: Bacteria > Pseudomonadati > Pseudomonadota > Gammaproteobacteria > Enterobacterales > Enterobacteriaceae > Escherichia > Escherichia sp. S10b. The sequence goes on along the minus strand of NZ_JAHZSO010000024.1, from coordinate 267 downwards.
CACGATCCTATAGTCGAGCCCAAGCTCATTGACAGTCAGCGGGCCATGGAGCTTGAGCCCATGTCGGGCTGCAAGTGCGTACAGTTGGGAGGTATCGGCGGTCGTGACTACGGTCATGATTCACTCCTGAGGGCTTGACGGGTTTAGCCACCTAAATGTAACAGTCACGTCGGTTATATTCAATCCGGCACTGTTGCAAAGTTAGCGATGAGGCAGCCTTTTGTCTTATTCAAAGGCCTTACATTTCAAAAACTCTGCTTACCAGGC
>NZ_JAHZSO010000023.1:0-54277 GCF_028421345.1 Escherichia sp. S10b | reverse complement strand
ATATCCGTCATCCGCCAATACATTGAACAACAGCAAACACCTGGTCAGGTGGAAAACCGCGCCTTATATCCCCGCCCTGAAGGACGGGGTTTTACGGCGCACCAGATAAACCAGGCCAAGCGTATGCTGGTTGATCAAATAATATCCCCCAAGCGCAGCAATATTAATATTCACCTGCAATGGGTCGATACCTGGCTTAAAAATATTGTATTTCTTCCCTTCATCCAATAAGGATTCCATTAACTGCAAGTGCGCATGGTTAATTTCTAAGAGACGCTGTGATTTTGCATAATGCACACCTTTACTTTGATTTTCACTATGCACAATTTTTAAAAACCAAGGGTTAGCAATATAATAATCCCATGTAAAATCAATAATTTTCTCAATGGCTTTTTGTGGCTGGTTAACCAGATGATTAACAAACGCACCGATACCAACAGCGTAGAATAATTACATACCGCACAACAAGAATGTATGGTGGAAGGCGTGGAAGTCATTTTCTCCCCGGGGGCATCGTTATATCCATAATGAGCGATTTTTGATATTAATATCTTTCACCATCCGCTATTTTCACTACTTCAGAAAACAAACTTATTTTTATTAATATCGATTCTTTTTCTGTGAACATCAGCTGCGATATTTATAAAAACATTAAACAGGTAACATTACAATGACATTACCAACGACTATTTATTCATTTCCTGCATATTCACCCCATTTTTCGTCCACCGACAAACCAGTAAAATTAAAATTTCATCAATATGCACGTGCTACATTACTGCCAAATCGTGGAAGAGATCATAATTGCGATGGCAGACGTACTGTTGAGATCCACAAACTAGATCTCTCTGACTGGCAAGCATTCAATAAGTTAGCAACGAAGTGTAATGCTTACGATGGAGTAACAATGAATGGTGATAATTCTTTTGGATGGAACCATGAAGCTACATTAGATAATATTCACGCCCAGAAATACAATAAAGCTCACGCGGGTGCGAGGTTAACCGCAGAACTGAAATATTTATTGCAAGATGTCGAATCCTTCGAACCCAACAGTAAATACACAATACACGAAGTGGTTTTGGGACCTGGTTATGGTACTCCAGACTATACCGGCCAAACGATAGGATACGTTGTAACCCTTCCTGCCCAAATGCCTAATTGCTGGTCATCTGAACTACCAACAATCGATCTTTATATCGACCAACTTCGCACTGTTACAGGCGTTTCTAATGCCCTCGGATTCATCATTGCTGCATTGCTAAACGCGTATTCTGATTTACCCCATGATTTGAAAATTGGTCTACGTTCCTTATCAAATTCAGCAGCAATCTACTCGGGTTTAGGTTTCGAGCGAGTGCCGCAGGACCGAGACATAAGGAGTGATCGTATGCATCTAACGCCAGCAAACCATCCTGACTTATGGACACAAGAGAATGGTGAATGGATCTACTTGCGAAACTAATACCTGACGAAAAATAGAAAGCAAAACGCCGACCAATGGTCGGCGTTTTTACGTCTCGTTGAATAACGAATTATTCAGCTACTACGTTTACGATCACTTTCGCGAATACTTCGCTGTGAACCTGGAAGCTCACTTCGTGTTCGCCAGTGGTACGCAGAACGCCGTTCGGCAGACGAACTTCGCTCTTAGCCACTTCAACGCCAGCTGCAGTTACAGCGTCAGCGATGTCGCGAGTACCGATGGAACCGAACAGTTTACCTTCGTCGCCAGCTTTAGACGCGATGGTAACAGTTTCCAGTGCATTGATTTTCTCAGCGCGAGCATTAGCAGCTGCCAGAACTTCAGCCAGTTTAGCTTCCAGTTCAGCGCGACGTGCTTCGAAGAATTCAATGTTTTTCTTGGTAGCTGGAACAGCTTTACCCTGCGGTACCAGGAAGTTACGAGCATAGCCCGCTTTAACGTTTACCTGATCACCCAGGCTACCCAGGTTTGCTACTTTATCAAGCAGAATAACTTGCATTACCTTATCCTCTCAAAGTCGTATTAATGGACCGTGACCGATTACTGATGGCGATCAGTGTACGGCAGCAGGGACAGGTAGCGAGCGCGTTTGATAGCGCGAGCCAGCTGACGCTGGTATTTTGCACGGGTACCGGTGATACGGCTTGGGACAATCTTACCGCTTTCGGTGATGTAGTTTTTCAGCGTAGCGATATCTTTATAGTCGATCTCTTGAACGCCTTCCGCGGTGAAACGGCAGAACTTGCGACGACGGAAATAACGTGCCATATGGCTAGTCTCCAGAATCTATCAATTCAATCTGCTCGGCATGCAAAACCATTTTGCTCAGTCCGTTCTTTGCCTTGTGGCATGAAATGAACCCCTGAACGGTTATGCGACTGCCGACCGTTATACTGTGAGTAATGGCCTGGTTTTCGTGTCCGCTAACAATAACGGGCATTTGGCACCACGCCTGCCGGTGAAAGCCGGCTTCCTCCTGCACAGAACGATGCTCAAGCACGAACTGGCAGTGAGGAATTCCTGATGGACTGACCTTTCGAAGGGGAGTCCTGCACACGGTGCCGGACAACACCAGACGGTTGGTCATCAGAAATTACTCTTCAGAATCCCCAGCTTCAGCATCATCAGCGGTTTCGTTTGCGAAATCATCGCGACGCTCACGGCGCTCGTCTTTCGCTTTAACCATCGGAGATGCTTCGGTAACAGCGTGCTTGGTACGCATAACCATGCTGCGGATAACGGCATCGTTGAAGCGGAAGGTAGTTTCCAGCTCATCGATCACTTCCTGCGGAGCTTCAACGTTCATCAGAACGTAGTGTGCTTTGTGCAGTTTGTTGATCGGGTAAGCCAGCTGACGGCGGCCCCAGTCTTCCAGACGGTGGATCTTGCCTTCTGCACCAGTGATGGCAGCAGTGTAGCGCTCGATCATGCCCGGAACCTGTTCGCTCTGGTCAGGATGGACCATAAAAACGATTTCGTAATGACGCATCGAATTGCTCCTTACGGATTATTCAGCCTCCTGTCTGGGTCAGCCGAATCCCGGGGAGGCAAGGAACGTGTTAAAGGTCGGCTGAAAAATGACGCGTTATAGTACTTGTATGCCCCGCTAAACTCAAGGGCGGAGCAGAAATAAATCTCCCCTTTCGCAAATAACCTCTAAACCGCTGATTTGAAGTTCATCACATTCCGTCACAGTGTTTTTTCGAACAACTGCATCAGAAATGGTCGCCATCAACTTCTTTATCATTGATTAAAATTAAATCAGAAGATCATCACAGAGGAGAGCACACGAAGACAGCCGTCGAGGAGGTATCTATGTTCAGTCGAGTTTTAGCCCTTCTGGCTGTGCTTTTGCTAAGTGCAAATACATGGGCAGCCATTGAAATTAATAACCACCAGGCCAGAAATATGGACGATGTGCAAAGCTTAGGCGTGATTTATATCAATCATAATTTCGCCACTGAAAGCGAAGCACGTCAGGCATTAAATGAAGAGACAGATGCGCAGGGCGCAACGTACTACCACGTAATTCTGATGCGGGAACCGGGGAGTAACGGCAATATGCACGCCAGCGCGGATATTTATCGCTAGCACCAGGTATAACCAACGAAACATTGCCATAGTTTGCTTTGCCCCCTTCGCAGGGGGCTTTTTTTGAAAAACGGCTGCGGAATTAGACCAGTTATCTCCCGAGGAAGGAAATTTCCGCAGCGCGTGTTTTACTTCTGCCCGTAATAAGCGTTGGGACCGTGCTTACGCATGAAGTGTTTATTCATCAGGAAGCTGTCGATGTGATTGAGTTGTGGATTAATACTGCGCGCAATCCACGCCATTTTCGCCACTTCTTCCATCACTACCGCGTTATGCACCGCGTCGTGGGCATCTTTCCCCCAGGCGAACGGTCCGTGCTGATACACCACAATTCCCGGCGTATGCAGCGGCTCGGCGTAGCCCAGCGTTTCGATAATCACTTTGCCAGTGTTCCGTTCATACTCACCCTGCACCTCTTCTTCGCTTAATCCGCGCGTGCACGGGATGTCGCCAAAGAAGTAGTCGGCATGCGTAGTGCCTAACGCCGGGATCGCCAGCCCCGCCTGCGCCCATGCGGTGGCATGAGTGGAGTGGGTATGGACAATGCCGCCAAGCGACGGGTAACGACGGTAGAGTTCGAGATGCGTCGCAGTGTCGGAAGATGGGCGATACTCCCCTTCCACCACCTTGCCGCTCATATCAACCACCACCATATCGTCCGCTTTCATGGTTTCGTAGGCAACGCCGCTGGGCTTGATCACCACCAGCTCGCGTTCGCGGTCGATAGCGCTGACGTTGCCCCAGGTAAAGGTCACCAGCCCGTAGCGCGGCAGCTCCATGTTGGCTTCAAATACCTGCTGTTTTAGCTTTTGCATTATGCCGCCTCCACCATGCCCGCTTTCGCCATGCGCGCTTTCACCCAATCACGCGCTTTCGCCACTTCTGCCGCCGGGTCTTCCGCCGTTTCGCTCCACATCTCAATCAGGTACGGCCCGCAATAGCCACTCTGTTTGAGCGTTTCGAAACAACGTTCGAAATCCACTACACCTTCGCCAAACGGCACGTTTTTGAAGACGCCAGGTTTGGTGTCTTTCACATGTACCGCGACGATATGCCCGATTCCGGCCTGCAACTCCATCTGCACATCGTTGTCCCACGCCGACAGGTTGCCGATATCCGGGTAGAGCTGGAACCACGGATTGTTGAGATAGTGCGCGTAGCCCAGCGCCTTGCTGATGGAGTTCATCAACGGATAATCCATGATCTCCATCGCCAGCGTCACCTGCGCACGGCTTGCCATCTCAACGCTCTCTTTCAGGCCGTCACGGAAACGACGACGCGTTTCGTTATTGGCTTCCTGATAATAAACGTCATAGCCCGCCAGCTGGATCACGCGAATACCAACGTCCTGGGCGAACTGGATAGCTTTACGCATAATCTCCAGCCCCTGCGCCCGCACCGCGTCATCTTCGCTACCCAGTGGGAAACGACGATGAGCAGAAAGGCACATGGACGGCACGCGTACGCCAGTTTCAACAATCGCGTTCACCAGCGCCAGACGCTGATCGCGGCTCCAGTCGAGGCGCGACAGGCGATCGTCCGTTTCATCTACCGACATCTCGACAAAATCGAAGCCCAGCGTTTTTGCCAGTTGCAGCCGTTCCAGCCAGCACTCCCCGGCGGGGAGCGCTTTTTCATAGATGCCAAGCGGGATTTGTTTGGACAACATATCCGCTCCTTAGCCCCACAGTTCGGCGATGGAACGTTTGAACTGACGTGCAGCTTCCACCGGAGAAGCGGCATCACGGATGCTGCGACCAGCGATAAACACATGAATCGGAATACCTTTGAACAGCGGCAGATCTTCCAGTGCCAGGCCACCGGTGACGGTGACTTTGAAGCCCATATCGGAAAGACGTTTGATCGCGGTAATGTCCGCTTCACCCCACGCCACGCCTGCGGCCTGTGCGTCACGGCTGCGGTGATAAACCACCTGCTGAATGCCTGCATCGCGCCACTGTTGCGCCTGTTCCCAGGTCCAGTAACCGGTCAGTTCGATCTGCACGTCGCCGTTAAACTCTTTTGCTACGTCCAGCGCACCTTTGGCGGTGTTGATATCCGCACAGCAAATCACGGTCACCCAGTCAGCGTTGGCTTCGAAGCACATACGCGAAAGGATTTTGCCTGCATCGGCAATTTTGGCGTCAGCCAGTACGATTTTGTGCGGGTAGAGCGCTTTCAGATCGCGAACCGCACGCACGCCTTCGCCCACGCACAGAATGGTACCCACTTCGATAATGTCGACTTCTTCGGCAATCAGGCGAGTGGTTTCGTAGGCGCTATCCATAGTCTGGTTGTCCAGCGCGACTTGCAACATTGGTAATGACATCTTCAATTCCTTCTTAAGCTGCCGCGTTGGTGCGGTCAATGAGATCCAGTACTTCCTGCTCGGTACGGCAGGCGCGTAAACGGTCGAAATTCTCTTCATCTTCAAACAGGTTGACGATCTGCATGATACCCACTTCCTGGTGAGTGTTGGCATCGACCGCCGCCATGGTGATGAGTATATCCACCGGATCATTATCTTCGTGGTTGAACTCCAGCGGCTTTTTCAGCGTCACCAGCGCAAAACCGGTTTTCTTAACACCCTCTTCCGGGCGACCGTGCGGCATTGCCAGGCCAGGTGCGAGCACAAAGTACGGACCGTGCTGTTCAACCGCATCCAGAATCGCCTGGTAGTAACGCGGCTCGACAACATCCGCCGCCACCAGCAGGTCAACGCCGATTTTTACTGCGTCCTGCCATGTCTCAGCTTCAGCCTGCAGGCGGATGGATTTATTTTCCGCCAGCGAATCACGTAATTTCATGGCGCGTCCTTACTTCACGTCCTGCGGGAAATGCGCTTTGATCACTTCCAGCAGTTTCGGGCCAAAGTCGGCAGGAGAGAGCATGTTGCGCACACCAACCACGTATTTGTTGCCGGTCACGGTGATTTCGCCCGCAATGTGCGTAGAAGCGATGATGATATCCGCGCCGCTCAACTCGCTTTTGTATTCGCCAACCGCGCAGCTATTTACCGTGTGGTCAATGTTTGATTGGGTTAAAAACTGGTCCACTTTCATCTTCATGATCATGGAACTGCCTTGTCCGTTGCCACACACAGCCAGAATACGTACGGTCATAATCAAAACTCCTTATTAAGCAGACTGTTCTGCCAGTTGTTTTTCTGCATCTTCTTCTGCGCGCAGTGCGCGGCCAGCGAAGAACATATAAGCCAGTGCAATTACAATGATGACGGCCATAAAGGCGATACCGATGGAGAAGAAGCCCTGCATCATCGGCGGTGCCAGAATCGACCAGTCCGCCATGCCCATCCAGGCGCTCATACCGGTGAGTTTCACCGCCCAGACGCAGCCAAAGATTTCAATCATCCCCATCACCAGACATATCTTCAGCGCCGCACGCCAGCCGCCGAAGTGGTTAGCGAACACGCCGATGGTGGCGTTGGAGAAGAACATCGGGATAAAGCCGGGAATAATCAGGATCGAGGAACCGCAGGCGACCAGGATGCCAACCGCAATCAGCTGACCGATGGTGCCCCACATAAAGCCCCAAACCACGGCGTTCGGCGCGAAGCTATAGATAGCCGCACAGTCAATCGCCAGAACCGCACCAGGGATCAGGCGCTGGGAGATACCGTTAAATGCTTCAGAGAGTTCCGCCACAAACATGCGCACGCCCTGAGTGATGATGAAGATCGCCACCGCGAAGGAGAAACCAGTTTGCAGGATGTACACCGTCCAGTTCACTTTGCCTGCCATCGCCTGCACGGTGTCGATACCGAAGGAGAGCAGAATGGCACCAAAGAAGATGGTCATCACAATCGCCGTGGAGACGATGTTGTCGTGGAAAATATTCAGCCAGCCTGGCAGTTTGAGGTCTTCAACGCTTTCCTCTTTTTTGCCGAGGAACGGCGCAACTTTATAGGCAATCCATGATGCAAACTGTTGCTGGTGACCGATGGAGAAACCGCAGCCGTCCGTCACTTCCTGAGTCGGCTTGTACATCATGTTGGAGGTAATGCCCCAGTAGAGCGAAACCAGAATCGCCGTGCAGATAATGGTTGTCCACATGGAGTAGCCGAAAATAAACAACGTAACGGCAATCAGCCCCGCCTGCTGGAACATGATATGACCAGTCAGCATGATGGTACGAATACCGGTAATGCGACGCAGCAGCACGTAACAGATGTTCAGCGCCAGCGCTAACAACACCGCGTAACCTACCCAGCTATAGGCATCGCCCATGCGGTCGATGGTTGCCATCATCGACGCGTAAGTATCGGAAATTGCGCCGTTAATGCCGTAGACTTCGGACATTTTCGCCACCACCGGTTTGAAGGTGCTGGTGAGGATGCCGGACCCTGCCTGCAACAACATGAAACCAATTATGGTTTTAATCGTGCCTTTAATAATAACGCTGACACTTTTGCGCAGTAGGATGTAGCCCAGACAGGTCACAATACCCAGCAACAACGGGGCATTGGTCATGACCTGGTTAAAAAACACGGTAAAGATGTTGTAGAGGATCTCCATAACGATCTCCTGAAGAAGAGGTAACCGGGTATTCCGCACACCCGGAATGTTGTGCACTCACTCTAATTTTCAAAATTAATCACAACAAGATTATTTATGATTAAATGTGACGCGACCCGCAAATAATTCCACACGGATAGAGTGGGATTCACACAACGAAACAATTATTTATTTAAATTCATTTAGTTAATTTAACTACACATTCCATTAAATCTTTCCACACTCAAAATCAACAACAACTTCCCTGGCAAAAAGTCAAAAAATGGTCATTGCCTTCCTGAAAAAATAGTGTCAGGATTAATCAAAACCAATCATATATTGATTCGAATTGAACTATCATGAAGGTAAATGGCGATGAGTAAAGTGAAAAGTATCACCCGAGAATCCTGGATCCTGAGCACTTTCCCGGAGTGGGGTAGCTGGCTGAATGAAGAAATTGAACAAGAGCAGGTCGCCCCTGGCACATTTGCGATGTGGTGGCTAGGCTGCACCGGGATCTGGTTGAAATCAGAAGGTGGCACCAACGTTTGCGTTGATTTCTGGTGCGGCACTGGCAAACAAAGTCACGGTAACCCGTTAATGAAACAGGGTCACCAGATGCAGCGCATGGCTGGCGTGAAAAAACTGCAGCCAAACCTACGCACCACCCCGTTTGTTCTTGATCCGTTTGCGATTCGCCAGATCGACGCGGTACTGGCGACTCACGATCACAACGATCATATCGACGTTAACGTCGCTGCTGCCGTGATGCAGAACTGTGCTGATGACGTACCATTCATTGGACCGAAAACCTGCGTTGATTTGTGGATTGGCTGGGGCGTACCGAAAGAGCGTTGCATCGTGGTCAAACCGGGCGATGTTGTAAAAGTGAAAGACATTGAAATTCATGCGCTTGACGCTTTCGACCGTACTGCACTGATCACCCTGCCTGCCGATCAAAAAGCGGCTGGCGTACTGCCGGACGGCATGGACGATCGCGCGGTGAACTACCTGTTCAAAACGCCTGGCGGCTCCCTGTATCACAGCGGCGACTCCCACTACTCTAACTACTATGCAAAACATGGTAATGAGCATCAGATCGACGTGGCTTTAGGTTCATACGGCGAAAATCCGCGTGGTATCACCGACAAAATGACCAGCGCCGATATGCTGCGTATGGGTGAAGCGCTGAATGCGAAAGTAGTGATCCCGTTCCACCACGATATCTGGTCAAACTTCCAGGCCGATCCGCAAGAGATCCGCGTGCTGTGGGAGATGAAAAAAGATCGCCTGAAGTATGGCTTCAAGCCGTTTATCTGGCAGGTTGGCGGCAAATTTACCTGGCCGCTGGATAAAGACAACTTCGAGTACCACTATCCGCGTGGTTTCGATGATTGCTTCACTATTGAACCGGATCTGCCGTTCAAGTCATTCCTGTAATCTGTCGTTTATACCGGATAGCGTGGAGTAGTTCGCGCTATCCGGCGTAGTATTTCCTGGCTATTTCAAATATCATCTAAAAAAATCAAATTTTATCGGAATAGCTCATGACTGAAGCACAAAGACATCAAATCCTCCTGGAAATGCTCGCACAATTGGGCTTTGTGACCGTTGAGAAAGTCGTTGAGCGTCTGGGAATTTCGCCTGCCACTGCGCGACGCGATATCAATAAACTTGACGAAAGCGGCAAACTGAAAAAAGTGCGCAATGGCGCAGAAGCTATTACCCAACAGCGCCCGCGCTGGACGCCGATGAATCTGCATCAGGCGCAGAATCACGATGAAAAAGTACGTATCGCTAAAGCGGCCTCGCAGCTGGTTAATCCGGGCGAAAGCGTAGTCATCAACTGCGGCTCCACCGCGTTTCTGCTTGGGCGGGAAATGTGTGGCAAGCCAGTGCAAATCATCACTAATTATCTACCGCTGGCAAATTACCTGATCGATCAAGAACATGACAGCGTGATCATTATGGGCGGACAGTACAACAAAAGTCAGTCCATCACTTTAAGCCCGCAGGGCAGCGAAAACAGTCTCTATGCCGGGCACTGGATGTTTACCAGCGGCAAAGGACTGACAGCAGAAGGGTTGTATAAAACCGATATGCTGACGGCAATGGCAGAGCAGAAGATGCTGAGCGTGGTAGGGAAACTGGTGGTACTGGTTGATAGCAGTAAGATTGGCGAACGCGCGGGAATGCTTTTTAGCCGTGCCGATCAAATTGATATGCTGATCACCGGCAAAAATGCTAACCCGGAAATCCTGCAACAACTGGAAGCGCAAGGGGTCAGCATTCTGCGTGTTTAAAGATGCTGGCGGAAAAATGTCACTGCAGCATCTAACGCCTCAGGCGTAATGCGGTGACGCACGCCTGGCTGCCATGAACAGGTTAGCAGTTTATCCCGTCCCGTCTCGCTTAAGGCCTGCTGCAAACGTAGTGATTCGTCGGCAGGCACAACGTCATCGTCGAGGCCATGCCACAGCAGTAGAGGTCTGTCACTAAGTTGTTCCAGGTGGTTTGTCGCTTCCCACTCTGCCAGCGGCGCGACAATGTTATTGAATTCATTCTGCTGTGCTGTCGTTTCAGGTATCAGCGGTGGAAACAGTGAACGGGCGAGTGATGTAAAATAGCCCGATCCCATCATGCTGGCGGTACATCTCACCGTGGGGTGGCGAGCGGTAATCCCCAGTGCCGTCATCGCGCCCATCGACGCACCACCGACTGCCAGACGGTCATCAAGCAGCCACTTTTCTTCGGCTATTGCCGCACGTAAAGTAGTGAATTCCTGCATACTTTGTAGCAAGATTTGCCAGAATTGATTTAACCGCCGCGCTGCGTCACCACTAAAACGGCTACCGTGATCGGGCGCATCCGGCATGATCACCCGCAAACCAGCCTGCGCCAGCGCAACGGCAAAATAGCTATACACCAGACTGGATGAAGTAAAGCCGTGATAAAAAATTACGCACGGTAACGGGGTATCTTTTTGCCCGACAGGATAAGCATGAAGAACGGGAATATCTGCCAGCTCGCGTGATTCTATTTCAATCATCTGTCTCTCCTTTTTGTCTGGTATGACATGAAGAAATCCTTAGCACAAGTTTCTGCTGGCGGTATTAGTTCATAATGTTGAGATGTGGGTTACGCTTTCGTCACGTTTTCATTCGAAAATCGCGTACCAGGTAACAATTCGGGAACATTCCCCCAAAGTTAAATTAATAAGGCACTACACTATGGTTAGCAGGAAACGTAATAGCGTTATTTACCGGTTTGCCAGTTTATTATTGGTGTTGATGTTAAGTGCCTGTAGCGCACTGCAAGGTACGCCACAGCCAGCACCGCCAGTAACGAACCATCCGCAAGAGATTCGCCGCGACCAGACGCAAGGGTTACAGCGAATAGGTAGCGTAAGCACGATGGTTCGGGGTTCTCCGGATGACGCATTAGCAGAAATCAGAGCAAAAGCTGTCGCTGCAAAAGCTGATTATTACGTTGTCGTCATGGTGGACGAAACCATCGTGACAGGACAGTGGTATTCACAAGCCATTTTGTACCGTAAATAAATCAGACAACTTACATAGTCAGCTTTACATTGCTTTGCGTCCCTATGCGTTTACCTGTGCACAATAAATTACCGGCTGGAAGCCTGGGCGTTTATTACCGCGATGGAATGCCCTGCAACATGTGGGGAAACGAAAAATGGAGCTGACGATGAAACAATTACTTGCCTCACCCTCGCTGCAATTAGTGACTTATCCTGCGAGCGCCACGGCACAGTCTGCAGAATTCGCCAGTGCTGACTGCGTGACGGGCCTGAATGAAATAGGTCAGATCTCAGTTAGCAATATTTCAGGGGATCCGCAGGACGTGGAACGTATCGTGGCGTTAAAGGCCGATGAACAAGGTGCGTCATGGTACCGCATTATTACCATGTACGAAGACCAGCAGCCTGATAACTGGCGCGTACAGGCGATACTGTATGCATGAGTGTCATCTACAGCAAATGAACAATGCCGGATTCGGCGCGAGCGCCTTGTCCGGCCTACAATTTTCACATATTTCATTGAGTTAATCGAAACCAGCGTCGCATCAGTCGTATACGCTTACACACACACTCCCCCCGTCGCCCGCAGCAATAAATCATTCTGGATCTGCTCTGACAACCGTACGCCGCCGCGCGTATCTAACATCACCTGACACCACGCCTGCGCCATTGGCGGAGAGGCATATTTCAACATTTGCGCACCGCAGCCCAGCAGGAATAGCTGATGAGTAATCTCTCGCCCCAATTCTTCAGCTGGCTTGCGCAGCTGCTGCTGTAAACGACGAACCGCGCGATCAAAATAGCGATCCTGCCCTTTCACTTCCACAAACGCTTCCGACAATAAGTCGTATACGCCCGCTTGCTTATTGAGAACGCGCAGCACATCCAGACACATAATATTGCCGGAACCTTCCCAAATACTGTTTACCGGCATCTCCCGGTAAAGCCGCGGCAACTCGCTCTCCTCGCAATAACCAATGCCGCCCAGCACCTCCATCGCTTCGGCCACAAACGGCATACCTCTTTTGCAGATCACAAATTTTGCCGCAGGCGTAAATAAACGCGCCCACAGGGCTTCTTTGGCATCGGCACGCCGGTCCCACGCTCGCGCAAGACGAAACAGCAACGCCGTTTGCCCTTCAAGCTGAAGTGCCATGCGACTTAAGACATGACGCATAAGGGGCTGTTGGATCAATGGATTACCAAAAACATGGCGTTGATGTGCATGATAAATCGCCAGCGAAAATGCACGGCGCATCATGGCATGGCTACCCAGGGCGCAATCAAAACGCGTCATCCCACCCATTTTCAGGATCAGACGAATTCCTTCCCCTTCCTGCCCCAACAACCAGCCAATGGCATCCTGAAACTCCACTTCGCAGCTGGCGTTAGAGCGATTACCCAGCTTATCTTTCAGCCGCTCGAGGCGAATCGCGTTGCGTTGCCCGTCAGGCAAAAAGCGCGGCACAAAAAAGCAGGACAAACCGCCCGTAGTCTGCGCCAGCACCAGATGCGCATCGCTTTGCGGCACCGAGAAAAACCATTTATGCCCCACCAGCCGATAAGAGCCATCTTCCAGGCGCTCTGCGCGGGTGGTGTTGCTCATGACATCGGAACCGCCCTGCTTTTCCGTCATTCCCATGCCAATCAACAAACCGCGTTTTTGCCCACCTGGCAATAAGTGAGAATCGTAGCGATCGCTCAGCAGCGGCGTGGTCCAGTCCTGAAACGGCGCGGGTAACATCTGTAACAGCAATGGCGTGGCGGCAAAGGTCATGGTTATCGGACATAACGACCCTGCCTCAACCTGTGCGTGCAACATAAAACGCGCCGCGCGCGCCACAAATGCGCCGGAGCGAGCGTCTTCTTCCCAGGCAAGATTGTGCACCCGATTGGTACATAGCGCCTGCATCAGCAGGTGCCAGGCGGGGTGAAAACGCACATCGTCCAGACGGCGTCCTTGCGCATCGTAGCGCAATAATTCAGGCGGATTCACATTCGCCAGCCGCCCCAGTTCAAGGGATTCAGCCGTTCCTAACTGCTGACCAATACTGGCTAGAAAATCGCTATCCCAGCCAGCACCTTCACGCGTTACCGCTTCGCAGAGCGCGCCATCAGACAGGTATAAGTTGCTGTTATTTAATGGTATAGGTTGATTAAAAACGGTGTGAGTTTGCCAGTGCACTGTGTCTCCCTCCATCAATGGCAGTCACCATTAGTATGGTCACTGCCATGGATTCATGACAGAAAGAGATTGCTAAAACATTCTTATCCAGCAATGTAATGCGGAACGAAACGTGAGGTGTCTTTGGTGATCAGTGTGTTATCTTCACGGATCCCCATTCCGCACGCTTCATCATCGACAATCCAGCTACCGATGAGTGTGTAGCTATCGCCAAATCGCGGCAGAGGTTGAAACGCCTGGTAGATCATCGGTTCATCGGCGTAATCACCATCAGCGTGGTCAACGACGTTATTCTGACCGTCGAAAATGGTGACGTTTCCGCCTTCGCGCGAGTAGATCGGTTTACGCACATAGCTTTCGCCAGCGGCAATCTGCGGTTTTTCGCCCTCAAACCAGGATGCAAGAAGGTTAGGATGACCAGGAAAGAAGCGCCAAAGCAGCGGCATTAGCCCTTTATTACTCAAGATACTTTTCCATAACGGCTCCACCCATTGCTCGCGACGCTTGCGCAGCAGCGGACCGTTATCGTCACGCATCATCCACTCCAGCGGATACAGCTTAAATGCACGCTGGATGACATTATCATCAAGATCGGTCAGTACGCCGCCGACGCCCAAACCGAGATCTTCAATGTAGATAAACCGCGACTCCTGCCCTGCCTGCTGGGCGCAGTCCTGCAAGTACAGCACGGTACTCCTGTCTTCATCGGTGTCCTGACAGCAGCAAAAATAAAACGGTTCCCGACTGTAAAGCTCACTAAAGCGCGAAATCAGGCGTTCCTGAATGGCGTTGTACTGATCGGCATCACGCGGAATAATGCCGCTGCGCCGGGCATCCTCCAGCCACAACCACTGGAAATAAGCCGACTCATACAACGAGGTCGGCGTATCGGCGTTGTACTCCAGCAGCTTCACCGGCGCATTGCCACACCAGGCAAAATCCATCCGGCCATACAGCGAAGGATCGCGTGCGCGCCAGCTTTCGGCGATCACATCCCAGTACAACGGCGGGATCGCCAGTTGCGTCAGGATCTCTTCGTCTTTAACCGCGCGATCCACCACCTCAAGGCACATCTGATGCAGTTCCGCAGTCGGTTTTTCGATCTGCTCTTCAATCTGGCGCAGAGTAAAACGGTAAGCCCGACTCTCATCCCAATAGATTTCATTGTCGATGATATGAAAGTCGAAACCGTTGTTAGCGGCGATCTGGTCCAGATCCCGTCGCACAGGAACGTTGTGTCTCAGCATGATTAGCCTCCCCAATGCCCACGGGCGCTGGAAGAACGACCATAGCCGCCGCGCGAAACGGTTGACGCTTTTTTGGTGGTAAAGCCGCCTGAAGAGTAAGACTCTTTTTTGCCAGAACCGGAGCGCCAGGAGTAATCACCGGAAGTGTTGCGCCAGACGGGGCGGGAAGCAAATGAGGATCCGCCGCTGTTATAAACAAACTGCTCATCGCGATCTTTACGAATAACCCGGCTTAACAAAAATCCAGATATTACCGGGATCCAACTCTGTTCAACGTTGTCGTAGTAACAATTTTCATACTTAGACTGACAGTTCTGCTGAGTCATATTCTTCGGAACATCGGCATAAAACGCCGCTTTGGCGTTATTCCAGCCACGCGCGCAAATGTCGGCATTATTACCGTCATCAATACAATCCTGCACTGTCGAGTAAAACGTTCCGTCGCCGTCGTTATCGACATCGCTACTTTCACTCCATCCTTTGACTATTAAAAAAACGGCACCGCCCATTAGCACCAACGTTAAGTATTTTTGTGCGTAGCGATTGCGGCGCGGCTCAAAAGGATTATGCGGTCTTCCAATGCGACTGATCGCTCCGTGACCAATTTTACTGTTATTTCTTGATTTGCGTTTTCTGGCCATGATCGTCCATTACCATGTCATACAAGCTGCGTTAAAAATACCGCCAGCCAGCGCGGCGGTTCCCATAAACATTCCTGCTGCGGTATTGTGATTAATAATTTTTTCGCTTAATGCGGGCATATAAAGTCTGACACCAGCAAAAACGAGTAACTGAATCACCAGTGCAATCCCGCCCCAGGCGAAATAGTCTGGAATACTCACCGCATTGATTGCCGCACTGGATAATGGGATAACGTAACCTAACAATGTACCACTGAACGCCAGTGAAGCCGCGGTATTATTGTTTTTGATTAACTGCCATTCGTTGTGCGGTGTAATTTTAGAATAGATAAAAAGAAAAATAATCACCATAGCCACGCCAATAAAAAAATAGGCGCTAAAGGCAAGAAGTGAATCCAGTATATGCATTGTAAACGTCCTTGTAATTAACCAATAATATGAAGTGATGTCAGCGGGATATCGACACCCAACGCGCGCGAAAATAACCACTCTGGCTCGCCGAGATCGTTAAAAGATTCCTCACCATTTAACAGCAAATATTCGTAAGTATCTTCGGTTACTTGGCGTTGGTAGCCCATGGTAAAATTATGGACCTCCCATTTGGCATGGTTTTGATTTTCTACTTTTTCCAGCATGTAGACGGGTTCGATATTTCCCGGTTCTTCGCTGTTAAAAAATCGCTGCCAGCGTTTTTCCTGCCAGTTTAAGATCATTGCCCCCATCACTTTGGCGTTGATCGCCTCGCGCCAGTGACTCTCTTTACTGATACCGTAGCTCTCTTCATAGACAAAGAGCTTGATATCATCAATGTCATCAATATCTTCGCCGCCGGTGGTATTGATTTGCAGAAATTCATCGCCTGAAGTGTAGTAGCGGAAAATCTGACTACCGCCGCCCAGATCGATGTGGCTGACAGCGGCTACCGTAAATTCCTCACCCGGCAGCGCAATCAGCAATTCATCTTCCAGCAAACGAAACGCTAACGTGTCGAGCGTAAAGCCACTATTGAGATGAAGTCCCAGCGGACCGCGAGCGATAGCAGGCTTATTATCCTTGCCAAACAGACGCTGGAAAAAACCAGACATATTTTATCCTTAAAATAGTTGCCAGCCTTTTAGCGAGGCTGGCAAAAAAATTACTCGCCCTGTTGGCGTTGCAGTCTTGCTAATACATCCTGGGCGCTACTTTTATTGCTACCGCCAATTCCGGCTTCCGCCAGCTTTTCATCAAGATCGCGACCGTCTGCGACTTTTTCCAACTGTGCAGCAGCATCCAGGCGAGCCTGACGTTCGGCCTGACGCGTTTGCAGGCGTTTTAAGGATTCTGCCGCTGTCGAAACGCTGGAAGATGCGCCAACGGTAGAGGTTGTTACAGCCTGTTGTGCACGCTGCATGGCTTCAGTGGCTTTAACGACTTCCATTTGCTGCTCAAACTGAGCGATACGCTGCGCTGTCGCTGTAACTGCTTTTTCCACGCCATCACGGGAGACTTCCAGATTCGACAACACTTGCTCTTCAGCGGTAATGAGATTCTCAAGGCGCGCGATTTCTTCAGCAACTTCGTTAATCAACGACGGATTAACGTTCTTGCTTAACGCTTCCAGCGCACGGGCTTCCAGACTGGCTTTGCGCTCACGTAAATCTTTCAGCTTATCGTGACTTAATTTCACCCGCGCCAGCAGATCAACGCGAGATTTTCCGGCTTTATCGAGTTCAGCTTTAGCGTCACGAATATGCTGTTCCAGCATGCGCACGCCCTGGGTTTCTTCAATGGATTCTTCCGCCTGGGAGATAAACGATTTCCCCAGCGTAAATAAACTTTTTAAAATTCCCATAAATACCCGTCCTTGTAATTAGTGTGAATATTCTTCTGTAATTTCAGCCAGATCCAATGCGTTATCTACCAGCGAGGTTATCTCAAGCAGGATATCTTCAAGAGAAGATTTAAGCGATAACGCCCCGAAAACAATGTAATACTCTTCCTGTTGCACGCTGGAGATTCCTACCGATGACAACGGCATCATCTTCTGATTTCTTAATAAGAAGGTATTAAATTCATCTGGATTGCTGATACTACTTACCGGACAAATAAAGGTTTCGATAATCATTTGGCGGGAAGTAAAAAGAATATTGATTTGCAAATCGCCATAATCATTCATTTTAATAATTAATGCGCTCTCGCTATTTGTCACATCAATATTTTGTTCAGGTACAGTTTGCAGCGCCGTCGCCAGCGCCAACGGATTCCATGTCATATATTATTCCATATAGATTTAGTTTAAATATTAATAAAATGAATATTTGCAGTACGTAATTATCTTACCAGCTATAGACAAAAAAAAACCATCCAAATCTGGATGGCTTTTCATAATTCAGACGAACTAGCTGCGCTGACGAACCGCTTCAAATAAGCAAATTCCGGTTGCAACCGAAACGTTCAGGGAAGAAACACTTCCTGCCATTGGGATGCTGATCAACTCATCGCAATGTTCACGGGTCAGGCGACGCATACCTTCACCTTCCGCGCCCATCACCAGCGCCAGGCGTCCGGTCATTTTGCTCTGATAGAGTGTATGATCCGCCTCGCCTGCCGTACCGACGATCCAGATATTCTCTTCCTGCAACATACGCATGGTGCGCGCAAGGTTAGTCACCCGAATCAGTGGAACGCTTTCTGCCGCGCCGCAGGCTACTTTTTTCGCCGTAGCGTTGAGCTGTGCGGAGCGATCTTTCGGCACAATCACCGCGTGAACGCCAGCAGCGTCCGCGCTACGCAGGCACGCGCCGAGGTTGTGCGGATCGGTTACACCGTCGAGGATCAGCAGGAACGGTTGATCGAGCGAAGCGATCAGATCCGGCAGATCGTTTTCCTGATACTGACGTCCTGGCTTCACGCGGGCGATAATGCCCTGATGCACGGCACCGTCGCTTTTCTCGTCGAGATATTGGCGGTTTGCCAACTGGATAACCACGCCCTGAGACTCAAGGGCGTGAATCAGCGGTAACAGACGTTTATCTTCACGGCCTTTTAAAATAAAGACTTCCTGAAAACGTTCAGGGGCGCGCTCCAGCAGGGCCTGCACTGCGTGGATGCCGTAAATCATTTCGCTCATTAATGTACTCGTTGTTTACGTTTTGCCTGATGCACTACGTTTATCCGGCCTACATGATCTCTGCAATATATTGAATTTGCGTGATTATGTAGGCCGGATAAGGCGTTCACGCCGCATCCGGCATGAACAAAGCGCATTTTGTCAGCAATCTAACCCTCTTCTTTTAAAGAGGGTATTGATCACTCTGCCACTTTTTTCTTCGCCGCACGCTTCGCTTTGGTCGCTGCGGCTATTTTCTGCGTTTTCGCCGATGGCTTTTTCGCTTTTCTCGCGTCTTTCTTCGCCGCTTTCGGCTTCGTTTTTTTCTCACCGCGGAAGGCGCTGTCTGGCTCAAAGTTTACCTTTTTACCGACCTGACGACGCTTGCCGCCTTTTTTGCCTGCATCGCCTTTTTTCGCTTTCTCGCGCGCCGTTTTACCGACGTTGCGCGGTGCGCGTTCACTGGAGATCAGACTAAAGTCGATTTTGCGCTCGTCCATATTAACCGCTTCGACTCGAACTTCCACGCGATCGCCCAGGCGATAAGTCTGGCCGCTGGATTCCCCCATCAGGCGTTGCCCTACCTGGTCAAAGCGATAGTAGTCATTGTCCAGCGAAGAGACATGGACCAGACCATCAATGAACAAGTCGTCCAGACGGACGAAGAAGCCAAAGCCAGTGACGCTGGAAATTACGCCTTTAAAGACGTTACCTACCTGGTCGAGCATGAAGTCACACTTCAGCCAGTCAGCGACATCGCGCGTTGCTTCGTCGGCACGACGTTCCGCCATCGAACAGTGCTGACCCAGTTGCAACATCTCTTCCATCGAATAATGGTAGCCGCCGGTTTCAGTGGTGTTGCCCTGATGCCCCTGCTCTTTCGCCAGCAGATATTTAATGGCGCGGTGCAGCGTCAGGTCAGGATAACGACGAATCGGCGAAGTAAAGTGCGCATAGGACTGCAATGCCAGACCGAAGTGACCACGGTTTTCTGGATCGTAAATCGCCTGTTTCATCGAGCGTAGCAGCATGGTTTGCAGCATTTCTGCATCAGGACGGTCGGCAACCGACTCCAGCAGTTCCGCGTAGTCACGCGGTTCCGGCTTGTTACCACCCGGCAGCTCCAGCCCCAGCTCCGCCAGCACTGAACGGAAAGAGGTAATCGCTTCGGTGCTCGGCTTGTCGTGAATACGGAACAGTGCCGGTTCTTTCGCTTTCTCAACGAAACGCGCCGCCGAGATATTCGCCAGAATCATGCACTCTTCAATTAATTTGTGCGCGTCGTTACGCTGGGTCTGTTCGATACGTTCAATACGGCGTTCAGCGTTGAACATGAACTTCGCTTCTTCGCTCTCAAATGAGATCCCACCGCGTTCTTCACGGGCTTTATCCAGCACTTTATAGAGGTTATGCAACTCTTCGAGATGCTTAACCAGCGGGGCGTACTGCTCGCGCAGATCCTGATCGCCCTGCAGAATATGCCAGACTTTGGTGTAGGTCAGACGCGCGTGAGAGCTCATCACCGCTTCGTAGAATTTGTAGCCCGTCAGGCGGCCTTTCGACGAAACCGTCATCTCGCACACCATACACAGGCGGTCTACCTGCGGGTTGAGCGAACACAGGCCGTTAGAGAGCACTTCCGGCAGCATCGGGATAACCTGCGAAGGGAAGTACACCGACGTGCCACGGTTACGCGCTTCTCTGTCCAGCGGCGTTGGCGGACGCACATAGTAGCTGACGTCGGCAATCGCGACCCATAAACGCCAGCCGCCGCCGCGTTTTTTCTCGCAGTAAACTGCATCGTCAAAGTCACGGGCGTCTTCGCCATCAATGGTGACCAGCGGTAAATCGCGCAGATCAACACGGCCCGCTTTTGCTTCTTCCGGCACTTCTTCTTTCAGCCCGGCAACCTGTTGCTCAACAGCCTGCGGCCAGATGTACGGAATTTCATGGGTACGCAGAGCGATATCAACCGCCATGCCGGTGCCCATATTGTCGCCCAGCACTTCGACGATTTTACCCACCGCTTTGGTGCGGCGAGTCGGACGCTGAGTCAGTTCGACTACGACCACAAAGCCCATCCGCGCGCCCATGATCTGATCGGGCGGGATTAAGATATCGAAGCTCAGACGGCTATCGTCAGGAACCACAAAGCCGACGCCCGCTTCAGTAAAGTAGCGACCAACAATCTGGCTGGTTTTTGGCACCAGTACGCGGACAATACGCGCTTCACGACGACCTTTACGGTCAGCGCCCAGCGGCTGCGCCAGCACCTGATCGCCATGAATGCAGGTTTTCATCTGCTCGCTGGAGAGATACAAATCATCTTTACGCCCTTCAACCCGCAGAAAGCCGTAGCCATCACGGTGGCCAATAACGGTACCTTTCACCAGGTCGAGGCGTTCCGGCAGCGCATAGCACTGACGACGAGTGAAGACCAGTTGACCATCGCGCTCCATCGCGCGCAGGCGGCGACGCAGGCCTTCAAGCTGCTCTTCGCCTTCAATGTGCAGTTCTACCGCCAGCTCATCACGGCTGGCCGGTTTTTCACGTTTGGTTAAATGTTCGAGGATAAATTCCCGACTAGGGATGGGATTCGCGTATTTTTCAGCTTCGCGTTCCTGGAAAGGATCTTGTGACATCTCGGTTCCTCCGTTGTCATCTCTGATGAAGATTTTCGTCACTCCACCAGCAATAATTTATAAAGCGGTTGATTCTCTTCAACCAAATCGGCAAGCGTGTAGTTATCCAGTTCCGTAAGAAAACTTTGCACGGCCTTAGAAAGCGCCTGTTTCAACCGACAGGCAGGTGTAATGTGGCAAAACTCACTGCTGCAATTCACCAGCGATAAGGGCTCCAGCTCGCGCACCACATCACCAATACGTATCGCACTCGCCGGTTTACCCAGGCGAATGCCGCCATTTTTTCCACGAACAGCAGTCACGTAGCCGGCACGACTAAGTTGATTGATTATTTTGACCATATGATTACGGGAGACGCCGTAGACGTCAGTCACTTCAGAAATACTGGTCATCCGCCCTTCTGGCAATGACGCCATGTAGATCAGCGCACGTAATCCGTAATCAGTGAAACTCGTTAACTGCACATCAACCTCAAAAGGGAAATCGGGAAAAAATACATTTATATTGATGATAAACCAGCCACAAGCTGTGTCGCTAATTTATTTCAGTTCGGGGAAGGAAAAAAGCGAGGATTTAACACTGTGTCGGATAGCGTAATGGCTTAACCGACACAGCAATGTATCACACTGTTAGCCCGGCAGGCAAAATATCTGCCAGGCGTACCAGAATTACGCGTCGAACGGATCGCGCAGAATCATGGTTTCAGTACGATCCGGACCGGTAGAGATGATATCGATCGGCACACCAGTCAGCTCTTCAATACGCTTGATGTAGTTCAGCGCCGCCTGCGGCAGACCGCTACGATCTTTCACGCCGAAGGTGGATTCAGACCAGCCCGGCATGGTTTCGTAAATCGGCTCTACACCTTTCCAGTCGTCAGCTGCCAGCGGAGTGGTCGTCACTTCACGACCATCCGGCATACGGTAAGCCACACAGAGTTTCACCTCTTTCAGGCCATCCAGAACGTCCAGTTTAGTCAGGCAGAAGCCAGACAGGGAGTTCAGCTGTACCGCACGACGAACGGCAACGGTGTCCAGCCAGCCGGTACGACGACGACGCCCCGTAGTTGCGCCGAATTCGTTACCCTGCTTGCAGAGGAACTCGCCAGTTTCATCAAACAGTTCGGTCGGGAACGGACCTGCACCTACACGAGTGGAGTAAGCTTTGAGGATACCCAGAACGTAATCAACATAACGCGGGCCCAGGCCGGAACCGGTCGCCACGCCACCAGCAGTGGTGTTGGAAGAAGTTACGTACGGATAAGTACCGTGGTCGATATCCAGCAGCGTACCCTGCGCACCTTCAAACATGACGAAATCGCCACGCTGACGCGCCTGGTCGAGCAGGTCAGAAACGTCAACCACCATAGAAGTCAGGATGTCGGCAACAGCCATCGTATCATCCAGAACTTTCTGGTAATCAACCGCTTCAGCTTTGTAGTAGTTAACCAACTGGAAGTTGTGATATTCCATCACTTCTTTCAGTTTTTCAGCGAAGGTTTCTTTGTCGAAAAGGTCGCCAACACGCAGACCGCGACGTGCTACTTTATCTTCATAAGCAGGCCCGATACCACGACCGGTGGTGCCGATCGCTTTCGCGCCACGCGCTTTCTCACGCGCGTTATCCAGCGCAACGTGATAATCAAGGATCAGCGGACATGCTTCAGACAGCAGCAGACGCTCACGAACGGGGATGCCACGGTCTTCCAGTTCTTTCATCTCTTTCATCAGCGCGGCCGGAGACAGCACAACACCGTTACCGATGATGCTGGTTACATTCTCGCGGAGAATACCTGATGGAATAAGATGGAGAACGGTTTTTTCACCGTTGATTACGAGAGTATGGCCTGCGTTGTGACCGCCCTGGTAGCGTACAACATATTTAGCCCGTTCAGTCAGAAGATCGACGATCTTACCTTTACCTTCGTCACCCCATTGGGTGCCCAGTACGACGACGTTGTTACCCATTTTTCAAAATCACCGTTTGCTTAAAAATGGATTCTACCATCGCTTTTTCAGAGTTACAGCACTTTTTGCACTCAAAAATGACCTCGATCAGTCTGTTTTTTGTTCAGCCAATCGTTTTCCTCAACATGTAGTAGACCACAACGCCCGCAACCACAAGTCCACCGCCAAAACGACGTAAAATATTATCGGGCAAATTGGTCATCGCAGAGATCATCTTCTTCCATGCCTTCGGGTAAAGCATCGGCCCTAAACCCTCTAGTACCAAAACCAGGGCAAGCGCCAGCCAGATTGTCGAATTCATTCATTATCCTTATAGAAAAAGAAAACCACCGACATCCCTGAGGATGCGGTGGCTTTAATGACCTGTACCGCAGTCGTTATATTAACGCGTTGCGGAAGTCGGCGTCTTCATGTAGCGGAAGAAATCGCTATCCGGGCTCATGACCATCACGTCCTGATTGCCAGAGAAGCTGTTCTCATAAGCACGCAGGCTACGGATGAATGCGTAGAAGTCCGGATCTTTACTGAATGCATCAGCAAACAGTTTGGCTGCTTCGGCATCGCCTTCACCACGCATGATGCGGCCCTGACGCTCAGCTTCTGCCAGCGTTCTGGTCACTTCATAGTCGGCAGTCGCGCGCAGTTTTTCCGCTTCTTCCTGACCTTGTGAACGGTGACGACGCGCTACCGCTTCACGCTCGGCGCGCATACGGTTGTAGATCGCTTCAGACACTTCTGTCGGCAGGTTGATCTGCTTAATTCGCACATCGACAACCTCAATACCCAGCGCCGCCATACTGTTCGGGTTGATGACCGGAACTTTGCCCTTCGTCTCAGCCGTTACGCGCTCTGCCGCTTCGGCAATGGCGTTATCCGCTGCCGGGGTAGTAACTTCATCTTCTGTACCCGCAGAACCGGAGTTCAGCGCGTCACGTACTTCGAGGGTCAGACGACCACGGGAATCGGTGACGATGTCTTTCACGTCCAGGCGACCAATTTCAGAACGCAGACGGTCAGAGAACTTACGTTTCAACAGCACTTCCGCTTGCGAAATGTCGCCACCACCCGTTGCCAGGTAGTAACGGCTGAAATCGCTGATGCGCCATTTGATGTAAGAATCGACGATCAGGTCTTTCTTCTCTTTGGTCACAAAGCGGTCGGCCTGGTTGTCCATGGTCTGAATACGTGCGTCGAGCATTTTCACCGTTTCAATGAACGGTATCTTGAAATGCAGACCCGGCTCATAAACCAGAGGTTTGTTGTCATCGTCACGCAGTACCTTACCAAAACGCAGCGTAATACCGCGCTCACCTTCTTTGACGACAAAGACAGACATGTAAAGCACTACCAGCACGATGATGATAATCGCGATAACTGACTTACGCATCGTTATTCCCCCTGACGCTGGTAGTCGTTACGCTGCGCGTTGGCGCGGCGTTGGTCCATAATATCGCCCTGACTGGTGGACGACGTGTTGCTTGCTCCACTGGTTGTGGAGGAAGAGGCTGGCGGCAGACGCAGCAGATTGCTGGTACCGTTATCGCTCTTCGCCGCAGGGGCGTTACCGCCTTTCAGCATCTGGTCTAACGGCAGAACCATCAGGTTGCCACCTTTATCGTTAACCAGCACTTTGCGGGTGTTACCCAACACTTTTTCCATCGTCTCGATATACAGACGCTCGCGAGTAATTTCCGGCGCGGCTTTATATTCCGGCAGAAGTTTAGCAAAGCGCGCCACTTCACCCTGAGCTTCCAGGATGGTCTGGGCCTTGTACGCACGCGCCTCTTCGAGGATACGTTGCGCCTGACCGTTCGCACGCGGCTGAACTTCGTTGGTATACGCTTCTGCTTCACGAATGTATTGCTGTTCGTTTTCACGCGCGGCAATCGCATCGTCAAACGCCGCTTTTACTTCTTCCGGCGGACGAGCAGCCTGGAAGTTGACGTCCAGCAGCGTGATACCCATGTCATACGGACGGATAGTCTCTTCCAGTTCGCGCTGAGTATCGCTACGAATCACGGTACGACCTTCCGTCAGAATGCGGTCCATGGTGTATTTACCGATAACCCCGCGCAGGGCGCTGTCGGTAGCCTGACGCAGGCTGTCATCCGGGCTGGTCACGCTAAACAGATATTTTTCCGGATTGGTGACGCGGTACTGCACGTTCATCTCAACGCGCACTACGTTCTCGTCCGACGTCAGCATCACACCAGAAGCGGCCAGTTCACGCACGGCTTCCACGTTCACCGGTTTGACTTCGTCGATAAACGTCGGTTTCCAGTTCAGACCCGGCTCAACCAGATGGCTGAATTTACCAAAGCGTGTTACCACGCCGCGTTCGGCTTCTTTAATGGTATAGAAACCACTGGCCGCCCAGATAATGACAATCGCTGCCGCTGCGATGGTAACGACACGACCGCCAAGCTGCGGGCGCGGGCCTTGCGATGAACTGCCACCGCCAGATCCGGTGCCTTTACCGCCGCCCAGACCACCGAGCTTTTTGCTCAGTTTGCGGAAGATATCATCTAAATCAGGTGGCCCTTGATCGCGACCGCCTTTGTTTCCATTTCCCTCAGAGTTGCCGCCAGGTTTGCTGCTTCCCCACGGGTCGCGGTCTTGTCCGTTA
Organism: Escherichia sp. S10b; assembly: GCF_028421345.1. Taxonomy (NCBI): domain Bacteria; kingdom Pseudomonadati; phylum Pseudomonadota; class Gammaproteobacteria; order Enterobacterales; family Enterobacteriaceae; genus Escherichia; species Escherichia sp. S10b. The sequence continues at coordinate 28,246 of NZ_JAHZSO010000023.1, read as the reverse complement.
TTACCGGGCTGATTCCACGCCATGTTTGTGCTCCATATTTGTTATGCGGTGATCCCTGTTGTCTTTCGACGCCAGAGGATATGACTCCACGCTTCAGACGCTACGCCGTTAGATCAGGTAATCGATCAACGCCGGTTCTTGTTTACAGAGGCGACGCCAGTCAACGATCGGCATACGAACTTGCAGACTTACGCTGCCGTCCTCCTCCATCCACTCTTTTTCTATTGCCTGAAGCTGATAAAAACGACTTCTCAGACGCCCTTCCTGCGGCGGCAAACGCAATGTATGCTGCGCCACCTCGCCGGAAAGCCGCTCCGTCAAAGCCTGAAAAAGCTGTGGTATCCCCGCTCCGGTCTGTGCGGAAAGCCAGACACGGATCGGTTTGTTCTCTTCGTCCCGATCAATACGCGGTTCGAAATCTTCCAGCATATCGATCTTGTTCATCACCAGCAGGGTTGGGATCTCGTGAGCGTCGATCTCTTCAAGAACTGTATTCACCGCTTCGATGTTTTCTTGTACACGCACATCCGCCGCATCAATGACGTGCAGCAGTAATGTGGCTTGCCGCGTCTCTTGTAACGTGGCTTTAAATGCCGCCACCAGATCGTGCGGCAGGTGGCGAATAAACCCTACGGTATCTGCAAGTACGGTTTCACCGACATCTGCAACGTCAATACGCCGCAACGTCGGGTCGAGGGTGGCAAACAACTGGTCTGCCGCGTAGACCCGCGCTTCGGTGATGCGATTGAAAAGGGTAGATTTACCGGCGTTGGTATATCCCACCAGCGAAACAGTAGGAACGTCGGCTTTGATACGCGATTGCCGCCCCTGCTCACGCTGCTTTTCAACTCTTTCCAGGCGTGACTGTATCTGCACGATGCGATTACGCAACAAACGACGGTCGGTTTCGAGCTGGGTTTCACCCGGACCACGCAAACCTATCCCGCCTTTCTGTCTTTCAAGGTGGGTCCAGCCACGCACCAGGCGCGTAGCCAGATGGCGCAGCTGCGCCAGCTCAACCTGCAACTTACCCTCATGGGTACGCGCACGTTGGGCGAAAATATCTAAAATAAGGCCGGTGCGGTCGATAACACGACACTCGCACAAACGCTCCAGGTTACGCTCTTGCGCCGGGCTCAGGGCATGGTCAAAAAGAACGACCGAAGCACCCGTCGCTTTGACAGCTTCCGCAATTTCAACTGCTTTACCTTCACCTACAAAATACTTTGGGTGCGGCGCTTTACGGCTACCGGTAATCACCTGCAATGCTTCGACACCGGCGGAAGAGACCAGAGATTCAAACTCCTGGAGGTCTTCCATATCTTTGTCTTGCGTAAAATAGATGTGTACCAGTACCGCCTGCTCACCAGCATCATAACGGTCAAACAAGCGTATAACCCTCTAAATAGATCAGCGGGGAACGCAGGATCGCTGGCTCCCCGTGTAAAAAAAACAGCCCGAAACCTTATTCGGTTTCTTCGCTGTCCTGTTGCGCGGAAGTATTCTGCGCGCTGCTACCATGATGGTAGTTACTGCTGGTACCGCCACCGGCGTTGTTACTGTGATGAGAAACCGGGCGAGACGGGACAACAGTAGAAATCGCGTGCTTGTAAACCATCTGGCTGACCGTGTTTTTCAACAGGATCACGAACTGATCAAAAGACTCGATTTGCCCTTGCAGCTTAATACCATTCACCAAATAAATAGAAACTGGAACACGTTCCCGACGCAGTGCGTTCAGGAACGGATCTTGTAAAGATTGCCCCTTAGCCATTCTCTCTTTTCCTTATATGCTTATTTGTACTTTGAACCTTTCGATTCTGAAAAAATTGCGCACGATACGTCTCAATTGTACACATTCAGCCTGCGATAGCACCAACAACCTGTAATACTTCGTCACGCGCCTGTTCTGGTTTTTCACTGTCAAGCCAGTGAACCCCTTCCCAACCACGCAGCCAGGTTATCTGCCGCTTCGCCAACTGTCTCGTGGCGCAAACACCTCGATAAACCATTTCATCGTATGAGATTTCGCCTTCAAGGTAAGACCACATCTGGCGATAACCCACGCAACGAATGGAAGGCAAGTCCGTATGCAAATCTCCTCGGGCAAAAAGCGCCCGGACTTCTGCTTCAAAACCTGAAGCCAACATCTGATGAAAACGCTGCTCAATGCGTTGATGGAGCAGTTCACGGCTCGCCGGGGCGATGGCGAACTGATGCACCTGATACGGTAGAGCGTCTCCTGACGTTTGCGTCAGTTCCGTTAAAGTTTTACCCGAAATGAAAAAAACTTCCAGTGCCCGGGAAAGCCTTTGTGGATCATTTGGATGAATCCTTGCTGCCGCAACCGGATCTACCTCCTGAAGTTGACGATGCAATGACTCCCAACCTTGCTCTGCCGCCTGTTGCTCAATTCTGGCCCGCACTTCCGGGTCTGCCGACGGTAGCGGCGACAACCCTTCCAGCAATGCCTTGAAATACAACATCGTACCGCCCACTAACAGTGGGATCCGCCCCGCCGCGGTGATATCGGCCATTTCCGCCAGCGCATCGCGGCGAAAATCAGCAGCCGAGTAAGCCTGCGACGGATCGCGAATATCCAGCAATCGGTGCGGCGCGGCGAGTAACTCTTCAGCGTTCGGCTTCGCCGTCCCGATATCCATCCCTTTGTAAATAAGGGCAGAATCAACGCTTATCAACTCTACTGGTAAAATTTTACGCAGCTCAATGGCTAACGCCGTTTTACCGGAGGCCGTCGGCCCCATCAAAAAAATCGCCTTAGGCAGGCTCGCCTTACTGATATCACTCATCTTTCAGGGCTTTTATCGCCGGATGTAAATCAACAGATTGTAACAGACCACCCGGCGGCGTTTTCACAAGTTGCGGACATAACCGTTCCACGTCCGCCAGCAGGGTTATGGCCTGTGCCATTGACCACTGCGCATGTTCGCTCATCAGATTTCGTGCAATCCACTGCGCAATATTGCCAGGTTCGAATACGGACTGCTTCGCCAGGTAGCCTATCAGTTCAGGAATCAAGATTTGTAAATTTTGTTGGCGTAAGGGTAAAGGCACGGCCCTGATGGTCACATGCTGTGCATCTGACTGGAAATCAATACCCAATTCCGCCAGGGCAGACTGCGCTTTTTCTAATGCCGATTTTTCTTCGGCAGAAACTTTTAGCCGCAACGGAATCAGCAGCGGCTGGGCGCAAACGGGCGCTTCACCCGGCGTCAATTGTGCCTGACGTAGCCAACGTTCTGCCACTGGCAAGGATAAAAGTGAAATGTTGCCATCGCGCTCCAGCAACGCACAGTCGGAATGGACGATAGTCAGTACCCGACCAAAACTCTGACTGTTCGCCGCAAGTGCAGGTTCCTGCGGTTCCGGCGCTTTTGGTTTTTGCATCGGCGCGGGCGTTTGCAAAAGCTGGCGATACACTTCACCTTGCTGTTTCTGGTAGCCTGGCTGCGCATTCGGCCAGGGGGCAGCCGGACGACTGCCTGATGCTGGCGCAGGAGTGTAGCGCGGAGCTACCGGCTCACGAGCTGCCGGTTCTGCAAAGTGATTGCGCCCCGCCGCCACGCGGTTTTCCGGAATGGAACGCGGTGCAGGTTGGGGTTCATCGTCCAGCGGTAGCGGCGTTTCCAGTTGCTGTTGTAGCACGCTCAGCACGCCCTGATAGATAAAATCATGCACCAGACGCGACTGATGGAAACGCACTTCGTGTTTGGCGGGGTGCACGTTGACGTCCACCTGATGCGGATCGATCTCCAGATACAGCACAAATGCCGGTTGCTGATCGGCCCCCAGTTTGTCTTCGCAGGCCTGGCGGATCGCGTGATTGATCAGGCGATCGCGCATCATGCGACCGTTCACGTAGCAATACTGAATTTCTGCCAGTGCGGGCGTGGTGTGATTTGGATCGGCCACCCAGCCGCGTAGCGTGAGATCGCCGTGTTGCCATTCAATCGCCAGCGCTTGTTCAAGAAAAGCGGTGCCGCAAATCGCGCCTAAGCGCCGTTCTTTTTGCCCGCCTTCCGGCACTGCGCGGTACTGACGCACAATTTTACCGTTATGCGACAGGTTGATCGTGACGTCGAAACGCGCCAGCGCAATGCGGCGGATGATCTCATCAATGTGGTTAAATTCGGTTTTCTCGGTGCGCAGGAATTTGCGCCGCGCCGGGGTGTTGTAGAACAGATCCAGCACCTCCAGCGTCGTCCCCACAGGATGCGCCGCCGGTTTTACCGTCACGTTCATATCGCGCCCTTCGGCATAGGCCTGCCAGGCTTCCTGCTGTTCTGCGGTGCGTGAAGTGAGCGTCAGGCGGGAAACCGAACTGATACTCGCCAGCGCCTCACCGCGAAAGCCCAGGCTGATAATGGCTTCGAGATCGTCCAGAGAGGCGATTTTACTGGTGGCATGACGAGCCAGCGCCAGCGCCAGCTCATCTTTTTTGATACCGCAGCCGTTATCACGAATGCGGATAAGTTTCGCCCCACCGCGTTCGATATCAATATCGATACGCGTCGCACCTGCATCGAGGCTGTTTTCCACCAGTTCTTTGACTACCGACGCAGGTCGCTCGACCACCTCACCTGCGGCAATCTGGTTCGCCAGTTGTGGCGGTAAGACCTGAATTGGCATCAATCGTCCTTAGTTTGGCAGCGTGCGATCTGGCGTCGTCACCGTACTGGCAGTTTGTGCCGTTGCCCCCTGCGGCGCAGATTGCATCGGATGCGCAAGGAAATAATTGCGCAGGCCTTTGCAAATGGCTTCTGCCAGCTGTTGTTGGTAATCGTCGCTCGCCAGCAAACGTTCTTCGCTGTTGTTGCTGATAAAACCGGTTTCGACCAGTACTGACGGGATATCCGGCGAACGCAGAACGCCGAGACTCGCGTGTTCTGGTCGGCGTTTATGTATTTCGCCAATGCGTTGCAACTGACTGATCATACTGGTCGCTACATCATACCCTACCCGTTGGGAATGACCGAACTGTAAATCCAGCACCGCCTGGCTTAAATAGGGGTCAGACTGACTGTTCGCCAGCACATCACCCGCCCCACCCAGCAGCTCCGACTGTTTCTCGTGCTGCTCCAGCCAGCTGGCCATTTCGCTGTTGGCGCGACGGTTAGAGAGCACCCATACGGAAGCGCCAGTCGCACTGCGGTTCGGTGCGGCATCAGCGTGAATCGACACGAGGAAATTGGCGTTTTGCTTACGTGCCACATCACTGCGCCCCATCACCGAGATAAAGTAATCCCCGTCACGGGTTAAAACGCCCTTAAACATCGGATCGTCATTGAGCAAAGTACGCAATTTACGCGCGATGGCGATGGTGACATTTTTCTCCCGCGTACCACCGGGGCCGATAGCGCCAGGGTCCTGACCGCCGTGTCCGGCATCAATAGCGATGATAATTTTATCGCCAGTGTTAGCCGTCGCGCGCGCTGCCGGACGCGTTACCGTATTACTGCTGATAACACCCGTAGTGCGGTTACTTTCCGTTTTAAACGGATTGCGCGCCGGTTCGCTGACGCGCGGTGCGACAACCGCAGGCGTTTCAACGCGTTTCGCAACCACGGGCGGCGGAGGAGGAGGTGGCGGCGCATCGGCGTTAATCGTAAAGACGACAGTGTAATTGCTGCCATTCTGCCGCTTCACCGCTTCGGTTTTACCGTTTTCGGTAAGATCGACCACCAGCCGTAGCGTTTGTGCATCTTTAGGCGTTCCAGAGCGAATCGCCTTCACCAGATTATTGCCGCTGAACAACAACGGCAGTCCCTGAATCACGCCCGTTTGTTTGATATCGAGCGCCACGGTGCGTTTGCTTTGATGGCTAAACGCATAATCAGGATCGCCAATAAAACTCAACGTTATCCGCGCCTGTTGATTACCGTTAGAAACCTGAATATCAGAGAGCGTCGCGGCACCCACCGGCGTGCACAGCAGCAGCAGCGTCGCTACCAACCAATTTCTGATGCGATACATCATCCCGCCACCTTTCAAAGGTTAACCGGCTAAACGCGCCAGCAACAATTCACCCGCAGAGGAAACCGCACTCACGCGCGCCTCACGGCCTTGTGCCTGATAATCAATGTGTATTTCGACATCCGGGTCAGGAAGAACACCAGTACCTTGTTGTGGCCACTCCACCAGGCAGATGGCATCGTTGGCAAAATAATCGCGAATCCCCATAAACTCCAGCTCCTCGGGATCGGCAAGGCGGTACAAATCAAAGTGATAAACCATTAAATTGTCGAGCGTATAGGGTTCGACCAGCGTATAAGTGGGGCTTTTGACATTACCCTGATGACCCAGAGCTTGTAAAAAGCCCCGGCTAAAGGTGGTTTTACCTGCGCCTAAATCGCCATACAGATAGATTACGGTTGCGCCATCGCAGGCTTTCGCTACCCGCTCGCCCAGGTCTAATGTTGCCTGCTCATCAGGGAGCGGAATTACTCGATTCATCATGGTTTTTATCAGTCACTTCCGGGTTAACAATACGCTGTAGCGTGGAAAAGAGATCGGTTGCCAGCATCCCGCGCGTTCCAAAACGCGCCGCCAGTACGTCAGCTGCAGCACCGTGCGCGACACAGCCCGCACAGGCGGCATCATACGGCGACAGTTTTTGCCCAAGCAATGCGCCAATAATACCAGAGAGCACATCGCCCATGCCGCCGCTCGCCATGCCTGCATTTCCGGCATCAATAATGCCTAAAGCGTCAGGATGGGCGGCGACCACGGTTCCGGCACCTTTCAGCACCGCTACGCCGCCATAACGTTGTACCAGACGTTTGGCGCAATGTAAGCGGTCACTTTCAATTTCAGCGACGGAACAGCCTAACAACCGTGCGGCCTCGCCAGGATGCGGCGTGATCACGCGATTGTGACGCTTATCGGGATTGATTGCCAGCAGGTTCAATGCATCGGCATCCCACAACATCGGTTTGCGAAAATTCTCAACTTTTTGCAGTGCTTTTTTCCCCCACTCTTGCTGGCCCAGACCGGGACCAATCACCACCACATCGGCCCATTCCAGGCTTTCGGTAAGAGAGTCCATCGTCAGTTCATGCACCATCAATTCCGGTCGTGCAGTCAGCAGCGGCGCAATGTTTTCACTGCGGGTCAGTACTCGGACTAAACCAGCACCAACACGTAGCGCCGCTTCCCCCGTCATACGAATAGCCCCCGCCGTGCCGTGATCGCCACCGATAATTACCAGCCGCCCGTGATCGCCTTTATGCGAAGTCGGGCGACGCGGTTTTAGCCAGTGAGAAAGTTGTTCTGCCGAAAACCGCTGAATTTTCGTCTCCTGACCTGCCAGCCAACTATCCAGCCCCAGTGAGTCAAAATGCAGTTGTCCGGTAACATCCCGCGCTTTTCCAGTGAGCAAGCCTGGTTTCAGCGCAATAAAAGTGATGGTGTGATCGGCGTTGATCACTGCGCCTGGCGTAGCGCCGGTTTCAGCCAGCAGGCCGGAAGGGATATCAACCGCCGCAATCGGCGCAGGATGGGAATTAGCGTGGTCGATTAACTGGCTAATGGATTCGCGGGGCGCTTGCTGCAAGCCGGTACCGAGCAGCGCATCAACAATCAGATCTACCGATTCGGGCCAGACAATATTCGAAGCATGGATCTCGCCTCCCGCGTTTAACCATGCTTCGCGTGCCAGCGCGGCCTCTTCCGGCAACGGTTTGTCGCTCTCCTGGGCCAGCAGCGTGACCTCAATGCCGACCGCTGTGGCCAGCCGCGCGACCACGTAGCCATCGCCGCCGTTATTACCATGACCGCACAGCACCAGCCAATGGCGGGCGTCAGGATACGCCGAACGACACACCTGGAATGCGGCTTCGCCAGCGCGAAGCATCAGCTCATAGAGTGTAAGCCCCAGCGCATCTGCCGCCTCACGTTCTCCGCGGCGGATATCGTCGGCGTGCCAGACGGTGTGTGGTATACTTACGGGGTTTTTCTTCATTGTATGGTCCGTCATGTCAGAGCCCCTCGATCTCAATCAGTTAGCGCAAAAAATTAAACAGTGGGGGCTGGAACTGGGCTTTCAGCAGGTAGGTATTACCGATACCGATCTCAGCGAGTCCGAGCCCAAACTGCAAGCATGGCTGGACAAACAATACCACGGCGAAATGGACTGGATGGCACGTCACGGTATGCTGCGCGCTCGCCCCCATGAATTATTGCCCGGTACGCTGCGCGTGATCAGCGTGCGGATGAATTACCTTCCTGCTAACGCCGCATTTGCCAGCACGCTGAAAAACCCCAAACTCGGCTATGTTAGCCGTTATGCGCTGGGCCGTGACTATCACAAACTTCTGCGCAACCGACTCAAAAAGCTGGGCGAGATGATTCAGCAACATTGTGTTTCGCTGAATTTTAGACCGTTTGTCGATTCTGCGCCTATTCTCGAGCGCCCGTTAGCTGAAAAAGCTGGGCTCGGCTGGACAGGTAAGCACTCACTTATCCTCAATCGCGAGGCCGGTTCTTTCTTCTTTTTAGGCGAATTGCTGGTCGATATTCCGCTGCCCGTGGATCAACCAGTCGAGGAAGGATGCGGTAAATGCGTGGCCTGTATGACGATTTGCCCGACCGGTGCCATCGTCGAGCCATATACCGTCGATGCTCGCCGCTGTATCTCTTATCTCACCATCGAACTTGAAGGGGCGATCCCGGAAGAGTTGCGACCGTTAATGGGAAACCGTATTTACGGTTGCGATGACTGCCAGCTTATCTGCCCGTGGAATCGCTATTCACAACTCACCACAGAAGAGGATTTCAGCCCGCGTAAGCCGCTACACGCACCGGAACTCATTGAGTTATTCGCCTGGAGCGAAGAGAAGTTTTTAAAAGTCACGGAAGGATCGGCGATTCGTCGTATTGGTCACCTGCGTTGGCTGCGTAATATCGCCGTAGCATTAGGCAATGCCCCTTGGGATGAAACGATTTTGACAGCGCTGGAAAGTCGTAAAGGTGAGCACCCACTTCTCGATGAGCACATAGCGTGGGCGATTGCGCAGCAAATAGAGAGACGAAATGCGTGCATAGTCGAAGTGCAATTGCCGAAAAAACAGCGTCTGGTTCGGGTGATTGAAAAAGGGTTACCGCGTGACGCCTGATTCATCCACAGCTTGTGAATAAAAATAAAAACGCATTGCAATTCAAGACGAATAAAATCGTCAAGTGATCGACTCGACAAAACGGAATCTTAATTTTTAACTTATCTATCAATAGGTTAAAAAAATACTATTCATCGTGCGAAGTTTCTTTGAAATTAAGATTACAGCCTGAGGCTGTGGATAACTCTGTTTACAAGAGTTTGTCAGAGACAACGAAAACCAGCAATAACGCATCGCATCGCTGTGGATATTTTATTGAGAGAAGAATTTGGAGCGGGAAACGAGACTCGAACTCGCGACCCCGACCTTGGCAAGGTCGTGCTCTACCAACTGAGCTATTCCCGCTTGGGTGGTCTGTGCCTTACAGCACTTTCAAATTTTGGAGCGGGAAACGAGACTCGAACTCGCGACCCCGACCTTGGCAAGGTCGTGCTCTACCAACTGAGCTATTCCCGCGTACTACTTAATTTTGCTTTCGTAATTTTCGCATTTCTGCGTCGTTACGGGAGGCGCATTATACGAGAAATCTTTCCCTCTGCAACCCCCCAAAAAAGTTTTTTTTGCGTTTTTATCTCAAGTGCTGAAATTATCAGCAAGACGTTCAATTTAGCGTCAAAATCACGCCGCCGCAAGTGGATTCCGGCGCTTACGTGACCAGGAAAAATTTTACAGCTTGATAAAATGCTCGCGGTAGTAAGCCAGCTCCGCCACCGATTCACGGATATCATCCATCGCCTGATGCGTCCCCTGCTTGGTAAAACCATCCAGAATTTCCGGCTTCCAGCGGCGCGCCAGCTCTTTCAGGGTGCTGACATCGAGATAACGGTAGTGGAAGTAGGCTTCCAGCTCCGGCATGTATTTAAACAGGAAACGACGGTCCTGACCGATGCTGTTACCGCAAATCGGCGATTTTCCCGCAGGCACCCACTGTTTTAAAAATTCGAGCGTTGCCAGTTCAGCTTCCCGATCGCCCATCGTGCTCGCTTTCACGCGCTCTACCAGCCCGCTGGCGGTATGGGTGCGCACGTTCCAGTCATCCATCAGCGCCAGCTGTTCATCAGACTGGTGTACTGCAATGGTCGGCCCTTCTGCCAGAATATTCAGGTTGGCATCGGTCACCAGCGTGGCAATCTCAATAATGCGATCGCGCTCGGGATCCAGACCGGTCATCTCAAGATCGATCCAAATCAGGTTGTTTTCATTGGCACTCATGCTATTTTCCACCCATTCACAGTGACTATATTGATCCACAATTGCGTGTATCATAGATGTTTTGCCCATCAGGGGCGACCAGGAGTCTGTACGATTGAGTAAAAATAAACTCTCCAAAGGCCAGCAGCGCCGCGTGAACGCCAATCACCAGCGTCGTCTTAAAACGTCTAAGGAGAAGCCCGACTACGACGACAATCTGTTTGGCGAGCCTGATGAAGGTATCGTCATCAGCCGCTTTGGTATGCACGCTGATGTGGAATCCGCCGATGGCGACGTTCACCGCTGCAATATTCGCCGTACCATCCGTTCGCTGGTAACCGGCGACCGCGTAGTCTGGCGTCCGGGTAAACCGGCGGCGGAAGGCGTAAATGTCAAAGGGATCGTGGAAGCGGTGCATGAGCGCACCTCAGTGTTGACGCGTCCGGATTTCTACGACGGCGTGAAACCTATTGCCGCCAACATCGACCAGATTGTCATTGTCTCCGCCATTTTGCCGGAGCTGTCGCTCAATATTATCGACCGTTACCTGGTGGCCTGCGAAACCTTGCAGATTGAGCCGATTATTGTGCTCAATAAGATAGACCTGCTGGACGACGAAGGCATGGCGTTCGTCAACGAGCAGATGGATATCTACCGCAACATTGGTTATCGCGTATTGATGGTTTCCAGCCATACTCAGGATGGGCTAAAACCGCTGGAAGAGGCGTTGACCGGGCGCATCAGCATTTTTGCCGGCCAGTCTGGCGTCGGCAAATCCAGCCTGCTGAACGCGTTGCTGGGGCTGCAAAAAGAGATCCTGACCAACGATGTCTCTGACAACTCGGGTCTCGGTCAGCACACCACGACCGCCGCACGACTGTATCACTTCCCGCACGGCGGTGATGTGATTGATTCCCCTGGTGTGCGTGAGTTCGGCCTCTGGCACCTGGAGCCGGAACAAATCACTCAGGGCTTTGTCGAATTCCATGACTATTTAGGTCTGTGTAAATATCGCGATTGCAAACACGATACCGATCCGGGCTGCGCTATCCGGGAAGCGGTTGAGGAAGGAAAAATCGCGGAAACCCGTTTCGAAAACTATCACCGTATTCTGGAAAGCATGGCGCAGGTAAAAACGCGTAAAAACTTTTCTGATACGGATGACTGACAATTAAGCTAACCGTCGTTAGAATCGTCCCCTTTTTTTCAGGATCCGGCATGTAGGCCGGATCAGGAACGACAAAACAATGGCCTGGAGGCTACCTTGTTAAATTCATTTAAACTTTCGCTACAGTACATTCTGCCGAAACTATGGCTTACTCGCCTGGCGGGTTGGGGCGCAAGCAAGCGGGCAGGATGGCTGACAAAACTGGTTATCGATCTGTTCGTTAAATACTACAAGGTCGACATGAAAGAGGCGCAAAAGCCGGACACCGCCAGCTACCGCACCTTTAACGAATTCTTTGTCCGTCCGCTGCGTGACGAAGTACGCCCAATCGATACCGATCCGAATGTCCTGGTCATGCCTGCCGATGGCGTTATCAGCCAGTTGGGTAAAATCGAAGAAGATAAAATCCTGCAAGCCAAAGGCCACAACTACAGCCTCGAAGCCTTGCTGGCAGGCAACTATCTGATGGCGGACCTGTTCCGCAACGGTACGTTTGTGACCACTTACCTCTCCCCGCGTGACTACCACCGCGTACACATGCCGTGCAACGGTATTCTGCGTGAGATGATCTACGTACCGGGCGATCTCTTCTCCGTTAACCATCTCACGGCTCAGAACGTGCCGAATCTGTTTGCCCGTAACGAACGCGTGATTTGCCTTTTCGATACCGAATTTGGCCCAATGGCGCAGATTCTGGTCGGAGCGACGATTGTTGGCAGCATTGAGACGGTCTGGGCGGGCACCATTACGCCGCCGCGCGAAGGTATCATCAAGCGCTGGACCTGGCCTGCCGGGGAAAACGACGGTTCTGTGGCACTGCTGAAAGGCCAGGAAATGGGTCGCTTTAAACTCGGTTCCACCGTTATCAACCTGTTTGCACCGGGTAAAGTGAATCTGGTTGAGCAACTGGAAAGCCTGTCTGTCACGAAAATTGGCCAGCCGCTGGCAGTATCTACCGAAACCTTTGTTACGCCAGACGCTGAACCGGCCCCGCTTCCTGCTGAAGAGATCGAAGCAGAACACGACGCCAGCCCATTGGTTGACGATAAAAAAGACCAGGTCTAATCCATCAAAGGAAACGCTGACGTGCGCCTGATTATCACTTTTCTGATGGCCTGGTGCCTCAGTTGGGGGGCGTACGCCGCGACGGCCCCCGATAGCAAACAAATCTCACAAGAACTGGAGCAGGCAAAAGCGGCGAAACCCGCGCAGCCGGAAGTCGTAGAGGCGCTCCAGTCCGCCTTAAATGCGCTTGAGGAACGAAAAGGTTCCCTTGAGCGCATCAAGCAATATCAAGAAGTCATTGATAATTACCCGAAACTTTCCGCTACTCTGCGCGCACAATTAAACAACATGCGTGACGAACCGCGCAGCGTGTCGCCGGGGATGTCTACCGACGCGCTGAATCAGGAAATTCTCCAGGTCAGCAGCCAGTTGCTGGATAAAAGCCGTCAGGCCCAGCAAGAGCAGGAGCGCGCCCGCGAGATTGCCGATTCGCTGAATCAACTGCCGCAACAGCAAACCGACGCCCGCCGTCAGTTAAATGAGATCGAGCGCCGCCTGGGAACGCTTACTGGCAATACCCCGCTCAATCAGGCACAAAATTTCGCGTTGCAGTCTGACTCCGCACGCCTGAAAGCGCTCGTTGATGAACTGGAACTGGCGCAGCTGTCTGCCAATAACCGTCAGGAATTAGCGCGCTTACGCTCAGAGCTGGCGGAAAAAGAGAGCCAGCAACTGGATGCGTATTTGCAGGCCTTACGTAATCAGTTGAACAGCCAACGTCAGCTTGAGGCGGAGCGGGCGCTGGAAAGTACCGAATTGCTGGCAGAAAACAGCGCCGATTTGCCGAAAGACATCGTCGCGCAATTCAAAATTAACCGCGAACTATCGGCGGCACTGAATCAACAGGCGCAGCGGATGGATCTCGTTGCCTCGCAACAGCGCCAGGCCACCAGCCAGACGTTACAGGTTCGGCAGGCGCTGAATACGCTGCGTGAACAGTCGCAATGGCTGGGATCGTCCAACCTGCTCGGCGAAGCGTTGCGGGCGCAGGTGGCACGGCTGCCGGAAATGCCGAAACCACAACAGCTTGATACCGAAATGGCGCAGTTGCGTGTGCAACGGTTACGTTATGAGGATCTGCTTAATAAACAGCCGCTGCTACGGCAAATTCATCAGGCCGACGGTCAGCCGCTGACCGCCGAGCAAAACCGTATTCTGGAAGCACAACTACGCACTCAGCGTGAGTTGCTGAACTCATTGTTGCAGGGTGGCGACACGCTACTATTGGAACTGACCAAGCTGAAAGTCTCCAACGGGCAACTGGAGGATGCGCTGAAAGAGGTGAACGAAGCAACGCACCGCTATCTGTTCTGGACCTCTGACGTGCGCCCGATGACCATCGCCTGGCCGCTGGAAATCGCCCAGGATCTGCGTCGTCTCATTTCGCTGGACACCTTCAGTCAGTTGGGCAAAGCCAGTGTGATGATGCTGACCAGCAAAGAGACAATTTTGCCGCTGTTTGGCGCGTTGATTCTGGTCGGTTGCAGTATTTACTCGCGCCGCTATTTCACCCGTTTTCTTGAACGTTCGGCGGCGAAAGTCGGCAAAGTGACTCAGGATCACTTCTGGCTGACGTTGCGCACTCTTTTCTGGTCGATTCTCGTCGCGTCACCGCTGCCGGTGCTGTGGATGACGCTGGGTTACGGCTTGCGCGAGGCGTGGCCTTATCCGCTGGCGGTCGCGATTGGCGATGGCGTAACGGCCACCGTGCCGCTGCTGTGGGTAGTGATGATTTGCGCCACCTTTGCCCGCCCGAACGGCTTGTTTATCGCTCATTTTGGCTGGCCGCGCGAACGTGTTTCCCGTGGGATGCGCTACTACCTGATGAGCATCGGGCTTATTGTGCCGCTGATTATGGCGCTGATGATGTTCGATAACCTCGACGACCGTGAATTCTCCGGTTCGCTGGGACGGCTTTGCTTTATCCTCATTTGCGGTGCGCTGGCGGTGGTCACCCTCAGCCTGAAAAAGGCCGGGATCCCGCTGTACCTCAACAAAGAGGGCAGCGGCGACAACATTACCAACCATATGCTGTGGAACATGATGATTGGCGCACCACTGGTTGCCATTCTGGCGTCAGCGGTGGGTTATCTGGCAACGGCGCAGGCACTGTTAGCGAGGCTTGAAACCTCGGTTGCCATCTGGTTCCTGCTACTGGTGGTTTATCACGTTATCCGCCGCTGGATGCTGATCCAGCGTCGCAGGCTGGCGTTTGACCGGGCGAAGCATCGCCGGGCAGAGATGTTAGCGCAACGCGCGCGTGGCGAAGAGGAAGCGCATCATCACAGTAGCCCGGAAGGGGCAATTGAAGTCGATGAAAGCGAAGTCGATCTCGATGCCATCAGTGCGCAATCCTTGCGGCTGGTGCGCTCAATTTTGATGTTGATCGCCCTGCTTTCGGTCATTGTGCTGTGGTCAGAAATCCATTCCGCTTTCGGCTTCCTCGAAAATATTTCGCTGTGGGATGTCACCTCCACGGTACAGGGCGTAGAAAGTCTGGAGCCAATTACCCTCGGTGCGGTGCTGATTGCCATTCTGGTGTTTATCATCACCACGCAGCTGGTGCGCAACCTGCCCGCGCTGCTGGAACTGGCGATTTTGCAGCACCTGGATTTAACGCCGGGTACGGGCTACGCCATCACCACCATCACCAAATATCTGCTGATGCTGATTGGCGGGCTGGTCGGCTTCTCGATGATTGGTATTGAGTGGTCGAAATTGCAGTGGCTGGTTGCCGCGCTCGGTGTTGGTCTCGGTTTTGGTTTGCAGGAGATTTTCGCCAACTTTATCTCTGGCCTGATTATCCTGTTCGAAAAACCGATTCGCATTGGCGATACGGTAACGATCCGCGATCTTACCGGTAGCGTGACGAAAATTAACACCCGCGCCACCACCATCAGCGACTGGGACCGTAAAGAGATAATCGTGCCGAACAAGGCGTTTATTACCGAGCAGTTTATCAACTGGTCGCTCTCTGACTCGGTCACGCGCGTGGTGTTGACGATACCGGCCCCTGCCGATGCCAATAGCGAAGAAGTGACGGAAATCCTGCTCACCGCAGCGCGTCGCTGCTCGCTGGTGATCGACAACCCGGCACCGGAAGTCTTCCTGGTGGATCTGCAACAGGGGATTCAGATTTTCGAGCTGCGTATTTACGCCGCTGAGATGGGTCACCGTATGCCGCTACGCCATGAGATCCACCAGCTGATTCTGGCAGGCTTCCACGCCCACGGTATCGATATGCCATTCCCGCCCTTCCAGATGCGTCTGGAAAGCCTCAACGGTAAGCAAACGGGGAGAACATTAACTTCTGCGGGCAAAGGTCGTCAGGCGGGAAGTTTGTAATGCATGAAGCTGCCAAATGATGTCAACGTGGCTCATTTAGCAGCTTAACATCATCTTCAGTTATCACCGGCCCTGGAGAGTATCATCCATACGCATTACTTCCTGACAACTCATCGCCGGAGAGACGATGAGTTGCAGGATTTCATATGATCAGTCGAGAGCTAACTCAGGTTTATTCGCCATGCGACTGCAATAGTTCTGGTAAATCGCCATCGCTAACAGCGAGAAGAAGACAGGGCCGCCAATCATCCACAATGTGCTGTCCCAGTCTCCGGCTTCAACCACAGGTTGAATGATGGTGAAGACGTTCGCAAATGTCACCACCAGTACGACAACCACCGTCGCAATCATTGCCGACATACGCGTTTTGAAAATCACAAATGGTCTGTCGAGATCCTGACGTGCTTTAAAGAATGGGAAAGCCAGCGCGAGGAACAGGTAAGGAAGCGTCATAGACACGTTCGCCATCAGCGTCAGCTTGTTAAAGAACGCGGATGCGGTACCGCCACCAAACGAAACCAGCAGGATGAAGACAGTAACCAACCCGCACTGCATCCACATGGCGATAGACGGCATCCCCATCGCATTCAGGCGCGTCATCGGTTCCGGCCACAACGCTTTCGGCGTCCCCTGGATGATGGCTTTCAGCGGTGAATAGCAAAGCGTAAAGAACGCACCGGTATAAGCGAGGAACATCGAAAGTCCGGTAATACGCGCAAACCATACGCCCAGCGACAATGACGCTTCAGGTGACAAATGCAGTGCGTTACCCAGCGTCACCCCGAGGCTCTTCATCAGCACATAGGTAATATTGCCAAGGTTAACGGAACCATTACTTAATACCTGCTGCCAGTTTGTGCTGACACCCCATAAAAATATTGCCAGCGAATAACCGATTGAAATAACAATAGCGGCAAAAACAATACCTTTGGCAAAGTTCTTTTCTGGATTTTCCGTTTTATCGACCAGACCACCAACCGCTTCAATTCCGCCATAGGCAAAAATAGCAAATACCACAAACGATAGCATTGCCAGACCGGACTGATAACCTGGGTTCGGTGATGCAAGGAAATTAATATCCTGCGCGAAATGCCCACCATTTAATAACAAAATAGTAATGCTTACTAACAGCAATACTAAATTCAGACACATTACTGCAATACCGCCCACCGCAGTAATGCGGGCAATTTTATTAATCCCCTTTGAAGCAACGACGGTGACCAGAATCATCCATGCCACTGCCAGCAGACCAACCACCTGCGTAGGCTCCAGTCCAGCAATACGCCAGTGCTGGGTCATGTCGCTACCATAGAGGAATGTTGAGAACGGTACCCAAACTTTCGCGGAGGTACTCACCATCCAGATGATATAAGAGGAAAACCACATAAACGTACCAATGAAGGCAAAACGTGGTCCGACACTATTATTCATCCAGGAATAGATACCACCTTTTTCTTTGCGATAAGCAGCTCCCATTTCAGCCATCATTAAGGCGAATGGAATAAAGAATAACAATGCAGAAAATATATAAAAGGGAATCGCACTATAACCCATTAAGTAATAAGCCGATGGGCTATTGGCAAATCCAAATACGGAAGTAAAGATCATCAATATGAGTCCTATCAGACTCATCTTTTTTATCGTGTGAGGCATGAAACCATCCTTCATTTCAGCGCGTGTATAACACGTGCCCACTGAACTGCACTGCGCAACATTGAGCAGGCAGCGTAAAAACCAATACAGAATTGATACCTGGATGATATCAAATATCCAGTCTTAAATTGTGGCCTTTAACGGAAAAATGAAAACATATGCTACAGAATGGCGCTTATCACGCCATTCTTCGCTGTTAATTCAGTAATTTTTCAGAATTATGCCCGGTCAACGCTAAAGGCGATGACTTCAGCCAGTGTCTCCGCGCCCAGCGCCAACATCACCAGACGATCAACACCTAATGCCACGCCGGAACAGTCAGGCATACCGACTTTCAAGGCTTCAATCAGATTCTGGTCAATGGGGTGCTGCGGCAAACCGCGCGCCGCGCGCTTACGGTTATCTTGTTCAAAGCGTTGTTGCTGCTCACGGGCATCCGTCAATTCATGGAAACCATTCGCCAGCTCAATACCTTTATAATAAACCTCAAAGCGTTCAGCGACCCGATGATCTTCGGTACTGATTTGCGCCAGTGATGCCTGGCTGGCTGGAAAGTGGTACACAAAGGTCGGTTTTTCTTTGCCAATATTTGGCTCTACGCCAAAGGTAAACAGCAATTGTAGCAGCGTGTCGCGGTCTTCTTCGGTATCAGCAACATTGCTCAAATCCAGTTTCGCTGCGACTTCCCGCAGTTGCGTTTTGTCGGCAGAGAGCGGGTCAATTTCCAGATAACGCAAGAAAGCTTGTTGATAAGAAAGGCTTTCTGCTGCCGGGCAGTCCAGCACCTGTTGTAAGAGATCGTCCACCTCGTTCATCAACCGGTACATATCATAGTGCGGTCGATACCACTCCAGCATAGTGAACTCAGGGTTGTGATAACGCCCCATCTCTTCATTACGGAAGCTGCGGCACAGCTGGAATACCGGCCCACAACCGGCAACCAGCAGGCGTTTCATATGGTATTCCGGGCTGGTCATTAACCAGAGATTCATCCCCTGCGAATGCCCGGGGCCAACGAAACGTGTCTCAAACGGGACCAAATGAATATCGGTTACCGTCGCCTGGCTCATACAAGGCGTCTCCACCTCCAGCACTCCACGATCGGCAAAGAAACGACGGATCTCCGCCATAATCGCCGCGCGTTTTAATAAGTTAGGAATGGATGCGCTCGGCTGCCAGGATGCCGTTTCGCTCATAGTTAAATCTCCAGTTTTTGACAAGGGCACGAAGTCTACTCGCAACGCGACGGCGAGACAAATTTTACGCAGGAATCAAACAGCGGTGGGCAGTGACTAAAAAAAGCACGATCTGATGGTTTAGTAATTAAATTAATCATCTTCAGTGATAATTTAGCCCTCTTGCGCACTAAAAAAATCGATCTCGTCAAATTTCAGACTTATCCATCAGACTATACTGTTGTACCTATAAAGGAGCAGTGGAATAGCGTTCGCAGACCGTAACTTTCAGGCACTTACCCTGAAGTACGGGGCTGTGGGATAAAAACAATCTGGAGGAATGTCGTGCAAACCTTTCAAGCCGATCTTGCCATTGTAGGCGCCGGTGGCGCGGGATTACGTGCTGCAATTGCTGCCGCGCAGGCAAATCCAAATGCAAAAATCGCACTAATCTCAAAAGTATACCCGATGCGTAGCCATACCGTTGCTGCAGAAGGGGGCTCCGCCGCTGTCGCGCAGGATCATGACAGCTTCGAATATCACTTTCACGATACAGTAGCGGGTGGCGACTGGTTGTGTGAGCAGGATGTCGTGGATTATTTCGTCCACCACTGCCCAACCGAAATGACCCAACTGGAACTGTGGGGGTGCCCATGGAGCCGTCGCCCGGATGGTAGCGTCAACGTACGTCGCTTCGGCGGCATGAAAATCGAGCGCACCTGGTTCGCCGCCGATAAGACCGGCTTCCATATGCTGCACACGCTGTTCCAGACCTCTCTGCAATTCCCGCAGATCCAGCGTTTTGACGAACATTTCGTGCTGGATATTCTGGTTGATGATGGTCATGTTCGCGGCCTGGTAGCAATGAACATGATGGAAGGCACGCTGGTGCAGATCCGTGCTAACGCGGTCGTTATGGCTACTGGCGGTGCGGGTCGCGTTTATCGTTACAACACCAACGGCGGCATCGTTACCGGTGACGGTATGGGTATGGCGCTAAGCCACGGCGTTCCGCTGCGTGACATGGAATTCGTTCAGTATCACCCAACCGGTCTGCCAGGTTCCGGTATCCTGATGACCGAAGGCTGCCGCGGTGAAGGCGGTATTCTGGTCAACAAAAATGGCTACCGTTATCTGCAAGATTACGGCATGGGCCCGGAAACTCCGCTGGGCGAGCCGAAAAACAAATATATGGAACTGGGTCCACGCGACAAAGTTTCTCAGGCCTTCTGGCACGAATGGCGTAAAGGCAACACCATCTCCACGCCGCGTGGCGATGTGGTTTATCTCGACCTGCGTCACCTCGGCGAGAAAAAACTGCATGAACGTCTGCCGTTCATCTGCGAACTGGCGAAAGCGTACGTTGGCGTCGATCCGGTTAAAGAACCGATTCCGGTACGTCCGACCGCACACTACACCATGGGCGGTATCGAAACCGATCAGAACTGTGAAACCCGCATTAAAGGTCTGTTCGCCGTGGGTGAATGTTCCTCTGTTGGTCTGCACGGTGCAAACCGTCTGGGTTCTAACTCCCTGGCGGAACTGGTGGTCTTCGGCCGTCTGGCCGGTGAACAAGCGACAGAGCGTGCAGCAACTGCCGGTAATGGCAACGAAGCGGCAATTGAAGCGCAGGCAGCTGGCGTTGAACAACGTCTGAAAGATCTGGTTAACCAGGATGGCGGCGAAAACTGGGCGAAGATCCGCGACGAAATGGGCCTGGCAATGGAAGAAGGTTGCGGTATCTACCGTACGCCGGAACTGATGCAGAAAACCATCGACAAGCTGGCAGAGCTGCAGGAACGCTTCAAGCGCGTGCGCATCACCGACACCTCCAGCGTGTTCAACACCGACCTGCTCTACACCATTGAACTGGGCCACGGTCTGAACGTTGCTGAATGTATGGCGCACTCCGCAATGGCACGTAAAGAGTCCCGCGGCGCACACCAGCGTCTGGACGAAGGTTGCACCGAGCGTGACGACGTCAACTTCCTCAAACACACCCTCGCCTTCCGCGATGCTGATGGCACGACTCGCCTGGAGTACAGCGACGTGAAGATTACTACGCTGCCGCCAGCTAAACGCGTTTACGGTGGCGAAGCGGATGCAGCCGATAAGGCGGAAGCAGCCAATAAGAAGGAGAAGGCGAATGGCTGAGATGAAAAACCTGAAAATTGAGGTGGTGCGCTATAACCCGGAAGTCGATACCGCACCGCATAGCGCATTCTATGAAGTGCCTTATGACGCAACTACCTCATTACTGGATGCGCTGGGCTACATCAAAGACAACCTGGCACCGGACCTGAGTTACCGCTGGTCCTGCCGTATGGCGATTTGTGGTTCCTGCGGCATGATGGTTAACAACGTGCCAAAACTGGCATGTAAAACCTTCCTGCGTGATTACACCGACGGTATGAAGGTTGAAGCGTTAGCTAACTTCCCGATTGAACGCGATCTGGTGGTCGATATGACCCACTTCATCGAAAGTCTGGAAGCGATCAAACCGTACATCATCGGCAACTCCCGCACCGCGGATCAGGGTACTAACATCCAGACCCCGGCGCAGATGGCAAAGTATCACCAGTTCTCCGGTTGCATCAACTGTGGTCTGTGCTACGCCGCGTGCCCGCAGTTTGGCCTGAACCCAGAGTTCATCGGTCCGGCTGCCATTACGCTGGCGCATCGTTATAACGAAGATAGCCGCGACCACGGTAAGAAGGAGCGTATGGCGCAGTTGAACAGCCAGAACGGCGTATGGAGCTGTACTTTCGTGGGCTATTGCTCCGAAGTCTGCCCGAAACACGTCGATCCGGCTGCGGCCATTCAGCAGGGCAAAGTAGAAAGTTCGAAAGACTTTCTTATCGCGACCCTGAAACCACGCTAAGGAGTGCAACATGACGACTAAACGTAAACCGTATGTACGGCCAATGACGTCCACCTGGTGGAAAAAATTGCCGTTTTATCGCTTTTACATGCTGCGCGAAGGCACGGCGGTTCCGGCTGTGTGGTTCAGCATTGAACTGATTTTCGGGCTGTTTGCCCTGAAAAATGGCCCGGAAGCCTGGGCGGGATTCGTCGACTTTTTACAAAACCCGGTTATCGTGATCATTAACCTGATCACTCTGGCGGCAGCTCTGCTGCACACCAAAACCTGGTTTGAACTGGCACCGAAAGCGGCCAATATCATTGTAAAAGACGAAAAAATGGGACCAGAGCCAATTATCAAAAGTCTCTGGGCGGTAACTGTGGTTGCCACCATCGTAATCCTGTTTGTTGCCCTGTACTGGTAAGGAGCCTGAGATGATTAATCCAAATCCAAAGCGTTCTGACGAACCGGTATTCTGGGGCCTCTTCGGGGCCGGTGGTATGTGGAGCGCAATTATTGCGCCGGTGATGATCCTGCTGGTGGGTATTCTGCTGCCACTGGGGCTGTTTCCGGGTGATGCGCTGAGCTACGAGCGCGTTCTGGCGTTCGCGCAGAGCTTCATTGGTCGCGTATTCCTGTTCCTGATGATCGTTCTGCCGCTGTGGTGTGGTTTACACCGTATGCACCACGCGATGCACGATCTGAAAATTCACGTGCCTGCGGGCAAATGGGTTTTCTACGGTCTGGCTGCTATCCTGACAGTTGTCACGCTGATTGGTATCGTTACAATCTAACGTATCGCCAATGTAAATCCGGCCCGCCTATGGCGGGCCGTTTTGTATGGAAACCAGACCTTATGTTCAAAACGACGCTCTGCGCCTTATTAATTACCGCCTCTTGCTCCACATTTGCTGCCCCTCAACAAATCAACGATATTGTGCATCGCACAATTACCCCGCTTATAGAGCAACAAAAGATCCCCGGTATGGCGGTGGCGGTAATTTATCAGGGTAAACCTTATTACTTTACCTGGGGCTATGCGGACATCGCCAAAAAGCAGCCCGTCACACAGCAAACGTTGTTTGAGTTAGGTTCGGTCAGCAAAACATTTACGGGCGTGCTTGGTGGCGACGCTATTGCTCGAGGGGAAATCAAGTTAAGCGATCCCGCAACAAAATACTGGCCTGAACTTACCGCTAAACAGTGGAATGGGATCACACTATTACATCTTGCGACCTACACCGCTGGCGGCCTGCCATTGCAGGTGCCGGATGAAGTGAAATCCTCAAGCGACTTGCTGCGCTTCTATCAAAACTGGCAGCCTGCATGGGCTCCAGGAACACAACGTCTGTATGCCAACTCCAGTATCGGTTTGTTCGGCGCACTGGCTGTGAAGCCGTCTGGTTTGAGTTTTGAGCAGGCGATGCAAACTCGTGTCTTCCAGCCACTCAAACTCAACCATACGTGGATTAATGTACCTCCCCCAGAAGAAAAGAATTACGCCTGGGGATATCGCGAAGGTAAGGCAGTGCATGTTTCGCCAGGGGCGTTAGATGCTGAAGCTTATGGTGTGAAGTCGACCATTGAAGATATGGCCCGCTGGGTACGAAGCAATATGAATCCCCGTGATATCAACGACAAAACACTTCAGCAAGGGATACAACTGGCACAATCTCGCTACTGGCAAACCGGCGATATGTATCAGGGCCTGGGCTGGGAAATGCTGGACTGGCCGGTAAATCCTGACAGCATCATTAACGGCAGTGGCAATAAAATTGCACTGGCAGCACACCCTGTAAAAGCGATTACGCCCCCAACTCCTGCAGTACGCGCATCATGGGTACATAAAACAGGGGCAACCGGCGGATTTGGTAGCTATGTCGCGTTTATTCCAGAAAAAGAGCTGGGTATAGTGATGCTGGCTAACAAAAACTATCCCAATCCAGCGAGAGTCGCCGCCGCCTGGCAGATTCTCAACGCTCTACAGTAAAATTTCATCGGGTCCGAATTTTCGGACCTTTTCTGCGCTTTTCCTTGCTGTCATCTACACTTAGAAAAAAACCAGTAAGGAAACATTTATGCGCCTGCTCCCTCTCGTTGCCGCAGCGACAGCTGCATTTCTGGTCGTTGCCTGCAGTTCTCCTACGCCGCCGCGTGGCGTAACAGTAGTGAATAATTTCGACGCAAAACGTTATCTCGGTACCTGGTATGAGATTGCCCGTTTTGATCACCGTTTTGAACGTGGACTGGAAAAAGTCACCGCAACATACAGTCTGCGTGATGACGGCGGCCTGAATGTCATCAATAAAGGCTATAACCCTGACAGAGAAATGTGGCAGCAGAGTGAAGGGAAAGCGTACTTTACCGGCGCACCAACACGCGCTGCGCTGAAAGTGTCATTCTTTGGTCCTTTCTATGGCGGTTATAACGTCATTGCACTTGATCGGGAATACCGCCATGCGCTGGTTTGCGGCCCGGACCGCGACTACCTGTGGATACTCTCCCGCACGCCAACCATTTCTGACGAAGTGAAACAGGAGATGCTGGCAGTCGCGACCCGGGAAGGGTTTGATGTCAGTAAGTTTATTTGGGTACAGCAGCCCGGTAGTTAGTGAGTGCTGAGTTTCAGACCAATAATCCCCAATACGATTAACGCCAGACTCGCCAGGCGCATCGGGTTAGCGGACTCACCGAGCAGCACAATGCCGGTGATGGCAGCGCCGACTGCGCCAATACCCGTCCACACGGCATAAGCCGTCCCTACCGGTAACGATTTCATCGCCCAGGCAAGTAGCGCCATACTGACTATCATCGCCGTCACGGTAATAACACTCGGCGTCAAACGGCTAAAGCCGTGGGTATATTTCAGGCCAACGGCCCATACCACTTCCAGCAGACCAGCAATAACTAAGATAATCCAGGACATATCAGGCTCCGGAGAATTGGGGCCGTCCCCGGTGAAAAGAGGCGTTTGCAGGTCGTCCTGCAAAGCTGATGGTTGAACGGATATTTTGCCAGGTGGCAGGGGAATTTCAACTATTACCTTTGTGACTATCGCAAAAAAACAAACGGCACGACATAACTGTCGTACCGTTATTGCTTATTGCTGCGCTTTCGTTGCTGCACCAGAAATCGCGTTACCGCCATCAGAAATGTCTTCACCAACGCCACGCGTGGTGTTGCAGGCAGTTAATACTGTTGAAAGCACCAGAACAGAAAAGATCGCTGCAATTGTCTTCTTCACCATAACGTCTTCCTTTTAGGTAATGTTATTTATGTTTGCCTATAGCAAATTAATAATAGACAACATCGCCAAAAATGATGGAAATCTGATGATTTTTCGGAAGAGAAGAAAAATTAGCTGGCAGCGCGGGAGATGGAGTTGCCGAGATGTTTGATGTCTTCGCCGAAACCGCGAGCGGTGTTACAGCCCGTGAGCAGCGTGCTGGCAAGCAAAACAAGAACGATAAGGCGTTTCATCATCTCTGACCTGAATAAGTGATGGTGCAGCCTGCAGGCCGCACCACAACCGCATTACTTCACGCGAGAGACGTATTCACCAGAGCGGGTATCCACTTTGATGACTTCGCCGATTTGTACGAACAGCGGAACTTTAACCACAGCGCCAGTAGACAGGGTAGCCGGTTTGCCGCCAGTACCTGCGGTATCACCTTTCAGGCCCGGATCGGTATCAACGATTTCCAGTTCAACGAAGTTCGGCGGAGTAACGGAGATCGGCTGACCATTCCACAGAGTTACGATACACTCTGCCTGATCCAGCAGCCATTTAGCGTTGTCGCCAATTGCTTTTGCATCAGCAGACAGCTGCTCGAAAGTTTCGTTGTTCATGAAGTGCCAGAACTCACCGTCGTTGTACAGGTAAGTCAGGTTCATATCGACAACATCAGCGCCTTCAGCGGAATCAGTAGATTTGAAGGTTTTTTCTACGCGAGTACCGGTCAGCAGACGACGCAGTTTAACGCGAGCAAATGCCTGGCCTTTACCCGGTTTTACGAATTCACTCGCTTCAACCGCGTAAGGTTCGCCGTCTAACATGATTTTAAGACCAGCACGAAAATCGTTGCTATAGTACGTTGCCATAAGGCCCTCTGAAATTTGTTAATTGGTAGCTAAGCCACAAAATGGCGCATATTGTAACCCTAAATACCCCATCCAGAGAAGATTGGTTAACGCAACTTGCCGATGTTGTGACCGATCCTGATGAACTTCTGCGTCTTTTGAATATAGACGCGGACGAAAAACTGTTGGCCGGACGCAGCGCCAAAAAGCTGTTTGCCCTGCGTGTGCCCCGCTCATTTATCGATCGCATGGAGAAAGGCAATCCGGACGATCCTCTTTTGCGTCAGGTACTTACCTCGCAAGATGAGTTTGTCGTCGCGTCCGGATTCTCCACCGACCCGCTGGAAGAACAGCACAGCGTAGTGCCTGGTTTGTTGCATAAATACCACAACCGGGCGCTTTTGCTGGTCAAAGGCGGCTGCGCGGTAA
This sequence comes from Escherichia sp. S10b, assembly GCF_028421345.1. Taxonomy (NCBI): domain Bacteria; kingdom Pseudomonadati; phylum Pseudomonadota; class Gammaproteobacteria; order Enterobacterales; family Enterobacteriaceae; genus Escherichia; species Escherichia sp. S10b. The sequence goes on along the minus strand of NZ_JAHZSO010000023.1, from coordinate 2,143 downwards.
ATTGCCGCTATTGCTTCCGTCGCCACTTCCCCTATGCCGAAAATCAGGGCAACAAGCGTAACTGGCAGACTGCTCTTGAGTATGTTGCTGCGCATCCGGAACTGGACGAGATGATTTTCTCCGGCGGCGATCCGCTGATGGCGAAAGATCACGAGCTGGACTGGTTGCTCACACAACTGGAAGCCATCCCGCATATCAAACGTCTGCGGATTCACAGCCGTCTGCCGATTGTGATCCCGGCACGTATCACCGAGGCGCTGGTTGAACGCTTTGCCCGTTCTACGCTGCAAATCTTGCTGGTGAATCACATCAATCATGCCAATGAGGTAGATGAAACGTTCCGTCAGGCGATGGCTAAATTGCGCCGTGTCGGTGTCACCCTGCTTAACCAGAGCGTTCTGTTACGTGGTGTGAACGATAACGCACAAACGCTGGCAAACCTGAGTAATGCGTTGTTCGATGCCGGCGTAATGCCGTATTACCTGCATGTGCTCGATAAAGTACAGGGCGCGGCGCATTTTATGGTGAGTGATGACGAAGCACGGCAGATTATGCGTGAGTTGCTGACACTGGTGTCGGGTTATCTGGTGCCGAAACTGGCGCGAGAAATCGGCGGCGAACCCAGCAAAACGCCGCTGGATCTCCAGCTACGCCAGCAGTAACTGATTAAACAGGGAAGTTAAACATTAGCCTGATGCGCTACGCTTATCAGGCCTACATTGTGCATTGAAATTGAATGGATTTGCAATGAACTGTAGGCCGGATAAGGCGTTTACGCCGCATCCGGCAAGAGCAACAAACGCAAGTACAGCAACCTGTCATTAAACTGGGAAATTTAATCTTTGCCCGTTGCATAACCTTTAATTATTCATATACATTGCTGTTGTTACTCTTTATATAGCCAACACCAATAATTAACCTTTCTTTTCTGTTTATATAGAGTGAGTACGGCTATTTATGTTATTTTAACAACTATTACTACCAAGCCCATTTATCTGGCTTATAAATTAAAATTAATTATTTAATTGAGAAATGGTTAGGGAGAACCTACATGGCCATAAGCATCAAGGGTGTTAATACCGGTGTTATTCGCAAGAGTAATAATTTCATTGCACTGGCGCTGAAAATTAAAGAACCTCGCAATAAAGAATCGTTGTTCTTTATGTCTGTCATGGAACTGCGCGACCTGCTGATTGCGCTGGAAAGTCGTATGCATCAAAAGCATAAACTGGATGCTGCTGCACGCCTTCAGTATGAGCAAGCTCGCGATAAAGTCATTAAGAAAATGGCAGAAAACATCCCAGAAATTCTGGTTGATGAGCTTAAAAATGCCGATATTAATCGTCGGGTTAACACGCTGGAACTTACCGATAATCAAGGCGAAAATCTTACCTTCGTATTAACGCTACATGACGGTAGCAAATGTGAGTTAGTCGTCAATGAGTTGCAGATTGAAATGCTGGCGCGAGCAATCATTCATGCAATTAATAATGCGGAAATGCGTGAACTGGCATTACGTATTACCTCACTGTTAGATTTCCTGCCGTTATATGACGTTGACTGCCAGGAAAATGGCAATCTGGAATATGACACCTATTCCCAACCGGAATGGAAACATAACCTGTTCGACCATTATCTGGCGGTGCTTTACCGCTTTAAAGATGAAAGTGGCAAAGAACAATTTAGCGGCGCAGTGGTGAAAACGCGTGAAGCAACGCCGGGTAAAGAAATAGAGGCGATCACTCGCCGAATGCTTGATTTCAGCCAACGACTGAAAAAACTCGCGGGTGTGCCATGTCAGGTCTATGTTCGCACCGTAGCGGCGAATAACGCCCAACCGCTAACCCAGGATCAATGCTTACGCGCGCTGCATCACTTACGTGTTCAATCCACCAGCAAAACTGCACCACAGGCGAAATAATCTCATCTTTGCTAATGCGAGGCTGGAGCCATCCAGCCTGAAATGACTGATAACGTGATCGTTGGTCATGCCGGATGCGGCGTAAACGCCTTATCCGGCCTACAAATTCTCAAGCATTCAATCAGTTGCAATGCCTGCTGTAGATACTGTTATGGCCTGCAAGTTTTTTCCTGGTCCGGTTTCCCGGATTGCAGGCATGCCAGACACAGCGCCGTCAGGCGC
>NZ_JAHZSO010000022.1:0-13993 GCF_028421345.1 Escherichia sp. S10b | reverse complement strand
AGGGACAGCTGATAGAAACAGAAGCCACTGGAGCACCTCAAAAACACCATCATACACTAAATCAGTAAGTTGGCAGCATCACCGGGAGCGCGAACATTGTGGTTTGAACTCGTCACAAAAATAGATATAGATATACATAAAAAGAACAGGTATGCGAGTTATGATCTTAGAAGGAAAATCGAAATGCAGCATGAAGAGTTTCAGAAAATGACAGAGCGCGAGCAAGTACCTTTATTGAAATGTATTAGCTCAGACCTGATCTGACAGTTATCGGTTATTTATACAGGTATCTGTCAGATTACATCTGGCTTAAATTTTTCTCGGCCCAGATGCGTTTTCCATCGAGTAACGTTTCCATTGGCGTCCGCCCATTGCACATTTTTCCCTGATGGGTTCGCTCATTATTATAGTGAGCCAGCCATTCATTTCGTCACAGAATACAGTCGCCCTAGTTGCCTTCTAACTTGAGGGTTTCGAGCCCTGAAGAGGCATATCCCATCGTTTTACAGATATTGCAGAAATTGGTACGCAATATGCAGCTTCTTCCTGGAGTTTCTTCCTGGTATTTATATCGAAGTCTACATTAAGCAACTCGAACTTCCAGCTTTCCCGATAAAACTTTATAATATCCTTAGGACAAAGGAGAATAAACTGGTTTGTCGTAAACATAGAAACAGCCTGCACAGAGTAATAATCCCCCGGTTTTATATTTTTTTTATCCCATGCTGCATTGGAAAAAAACTCTTCAGGATATTCACTTGTTTTAATAATGTAGCTATGTATTTTGAAGTCACTTATACCTGATAGCTTAATAACGGAATGGGTAAAAATCACTGGTAACACGGTTATTTGAGTCGATATTATTAATAATAACATCAAGGATGCGATAAATGAATAGCTAATTCTTTTTGAAAATTTATGCTGTGGATTCATTTTCAGATAAATGACTCCAGGAAGCATTGTCAGAAGAAAGATAAAATATGACATGAAAGCCAGTTCAGCTATCACTTTGAAATTAACACTCTTATCTGAAGTTGCAATATTACTAAAAACTATCTCCAGAGGAATTAACTGAAGATGCACCAGTAAAGCAATAGACAACGGAATGACAAGATAGATCTGAACACGTCTCAACAGTTTCATTCTATTGTTTTTAAACGATAAGTCATATTCAAGATACCTCTTATTTACTATGGCTAAAATAACAGCTATCAGTACACCCATACTTGCAATAGATAACCAGCCAGAGTTATCTTTAACATTCTGATCAAAATCAAATGCACAGTATAACACATATATAAAGGCCATGGGGAACATGCCAGATAACATCATCACAGATAAAAAATTACCCTGAATCTTATTGTAAGCAGGAAGATTATTTATATCCTGAGGAATAACTACGGGTATAAAAAAAGAGGTTATAAAAAAGATAAATACTATCATAGCCAATGATAGTATAGTTGCACAACAAACCAATACCAAGATGCTTTTAATATTCATTACATCAAAGAAAATATCTAGTCGGCCCAGGCGACTGAAATATCCCCAGAGAACTATCAACGCAATCCCTGATATAATACTTGATGGTGTTAATAATGAAATAATTAACGTCTTCCACTTCTGATTCATCTTAATCTCCTGGTTTTACTATAAAGAGAACATAAAAAAGCTGAATGAGTTATAACACTTCATTATCTGACTCTTCTCCGTAACCTTTCAAGAAGATTGTCGCATATTCTTGATAAGTTATATCATAAGCATATTGTTTTAGGTAGCGTTTTCACTAAATTCATTTGACCATCGTCATAATATTTTTAGTCTGAATATAGGAGATGATATATATCATATGCAGTATGATATAAAACTTTAAAAGTGACTGAATAGATAATAGTTCATGCATGAACAAGACCATAACATGAAAAAATATGCTTATTATGCATCGGTCTTATGTTGTGACTAAGCCGCCTGAAGACAGAGAAGTAGCTAAGAATATGGCATCAGACACCTTCAGTTGTCGTATAAGGTTATCTGCAGGGTTTTTCTCCGTATCTGTCTGTTCCAGGCATTACCCCAATTCTCCCAAATGTTCTGTACTGGAAGCACCTTTGAGTATCGAATAAACTGCATGTAAAATTTAAACTTACAATCACGAGGCTTGATATGGCCAGAACAATGACAGTTGCTCTCGGAGATGAACTCTGGGAGTACATAGAATCTCTCATAGAATCAGGTGATTATCGTACACAGAGTGAGGTAATCCGCGAGTCACTTCGTCTCCTTCGAGAGAAACAGGCAGAGTCACGTCTCCAGGTGTCCTGCGGGATTTACTGGCAGAAGGCTTGAGCAGCGGTGAACCTGTGTCGTGGGAAAAAAATGCGTTTCTGAAAAAAGTGACAGCTGGCGCGAGGGCTTCCGGTGAAAACCGTTAAACTCACACCTAAAGCCAGTCAGGATCTGGAGGATATCTAGCATTACGGGTACCACCATTTCGGTGAAGAGTAGGCTGATAAATATATTAATCAGATATCCGACATTTTTCAGGTTATGAGTAATCATAATATCGGTACTCCCCCTCCTGAACTGGGGAATACACATTCGCACTACCCGTTGAACGGCATATGGTTTATTTTCTGCAGACTGATACTGAAATTGTTATTATTCGTATATTAAGTCAGCATCAGGATGCCAGCCGTCATTTCAACTGACAGTAATCAGCCACCACATTGCGTTGCGTGAAAACTGGCAGGGTTACAGGGGTGTACCTAGCCAGAATTCACGTAGCGCAACTCCCCTCTCTGTGTATTTTTCTCCTTTCCTTGCGATCATCTTTGCCCTGGCATTACCCCATTTCTCCCAAAAACCGTAAAACAGCCCTCAGCCCGCGCCACGACTGGCTTAAGACGGGATCCCTGCTGCAAAACGTACCTTTACGTATTTGGTTTTACCCGCAATAATGCGTGATAAGCAAACAAAAGGATCCGCGCGCTGCGATTTATTGTCGTGGAAGGATCCGGGCGTTCAGGTCAGAATACCTGTATCCATAAACAGTGCGTGTGCTACGTGAAAAATAACTCATGAACAATGTCATTCCCCTGCAGAATTCACCAGAACGCGTCTCCCTGTTACCCATTGCGCCGGGGGTGGATTTTGCAACAGCGCTCTCCCTGAGAAGAATGGCCACTTCCACGGGGGCCACACCGGCCTACCTGCTGGCCCCGGAAGTGAGTGCCCTTCTTTTCTATATGCCGGATCAGCGTCACCATATGCTGTTCGCCACCCTCTGGAATACCGGAATGCGTATTGGCGAAGCCCGGATGCTGACACCGGAATCATTTGACCTGGATGGAGTAAGACCGTTTGTGCGGATCCTGTCCGAAAAAGTGCGTGCGCGACGCGGGCGCCCGCCAAAAGATGAAGTGCGCCTGGTTCCGCTGACAGATATAAGCTATGTCAGGCAGATGGAAAGCTGGATGATCACCACCCGGCCCCGTCGTCGTGAACCATTATGGGCCGTGACCGACGAAACCATGCGCAACTGGCTGAAGCAGGCTGTCAGACGGGCCGAAGCTGACGGGGTACACTTTTCGATTCCGGTCACACCACACACCTTCCGGCACAGCTATATCATGCACATGCTCTATCACCGCCAGCCCCGGAAAGTCATCCAGGCACTGGCTGGTCACAGGGATCCACGTTCGATGGAGGTTTATACCAGAGTGTTTGCACTGGATATGGCTGCCACGCTGGCAGTGCCTTTCACAGGTGACGGGCGGGATGCTGCGGAGATCCTGCGTACACTGCCTCCCCTGAGGTGACGGCATACGCGCTTCCTTATATAAGCTGTGGTCAGCAGAACAGACATAACATAAGCTGGAGCATGTATATAAGCTGTAGTGAGTAAGTCATGTTTTATGAAGGGAGCAATGCCTCAGCAGCAGGTTACGGGATCACTTACGTAAGGGACAGGCAGATGGCAGCTCAGCCACAGGCAGCACTGCAGGAAACAGAATATAAACTGCAGTGAGCAGACCACTCACTGCACCGGTTAATATAAGCTGTAGTCAGTAAAGGAGCGCTCTTCACTGACTACAGTTTATGTTCAGCGGGATTTGAAGAGTTTTTCCAGGTCATCCAGCGTGATGCCCAGTTTCTCAAGCAGGGCAAGCTTCTCCGCCATCTCCGGACTGACTTTTTCCGCAGGTGAAGGTGGCAACGGATTTTCCTTACTCTCATCATTCGGCGCTTTTAACCGGGGACGCCGGTAGTGAATACAGAAGAATTTTGTCCGCCCCCGCTGGATCTCCGTGTAATCAAGATATCCAATCTCGCGCAACTGCTCCATTGCCCGTCTGACCGTCTGGTTCTGGGAAAATACAGGAGACTTCAGATTGAGGCGTGCACGCAGCCGCGCCAGCGATATCGGTGCCGGATCCCGGGGCAGGCTCTCTATAAAGGTGTAGAGTGCCTGGGCGGACTCCCGTCGCTTCAGGGCATTAATCGCCTTAAGCTGGAGAAGGACTTTTCTGTCAAACTGGTACAGTTCAAACAGGCGGGGATCGGCCTGTAACTGCACAATATCCCGCTCAGTATCGTAGTAGGCTGACTGTACCAGATGGGTGATATATTCCCGGGTGTGCTTCTCATCGGTACGGGAAAACGAAATCACGGTACCGGCAATGCGCTTCAGGGAAGGGCTGATACGCTCACGCAGCCTGCGGGATGACTGGCTTGAAGGTATACCACACAGTTTTGCAAACTCGACAAAAGGCAGTTCAACTTTGTCACCAATCACGTTATGGCGGGCAAAGGAATGAATGATCCCCACCCAGGTCTTGAAATCGTTATCCATATCCAGACGGGGGCCGGTGATCTCAACCTTATCGAATCCCTCAGCACGGGCCAGGGAAAGACGTGTCAGCTCTTCCGTGGCATCAGTACGTGACAGTGTATTTTTTTTACTGTTCTTCAGTGATTTAAGGGTCGGTACAAAAACGCCCAGACGCATCAGCGCCACAGGTTGTACGGTGTTGTTATTGTTTGGTGTCAGTGTCACCAGCTCACCGGACGACTTATCCACCTCGCCGAACAGTTTTTTGATGTCTGAATTTTCGTTTTCCAGAAAGCCTCCAGCCTGTGGACAGTAAAAGAATAAACAGAAAATCGTGTGTCAGAACTCCGCTAACTGACTGAAGAAAAACCTGCAGCCTGTATTTAACAACTGAGTCTGGCATACTGACCATAGTTTATGTCATTAACTTACTTCAGTATATGGATTACTGAATACAGCTTATCATTAGCATGTTACAGTTTATCAGTAACATGCCACAGCTTATGTGATCGTAGTCCCGGCCCATGAGTGACAAGGTTTGCAGAGATATGGGGATCTTTAATGGATCCTTTGTTGATCATTCATGGATCTGTTTACTGGATCGGGCCTCTGGATATGTGGATAAATCATTCCAGAAAAACAGCATACACTACCGATTATGAAGGCTTCAGGGCGTACCTGCTCACTGTAACTACAGATCCATTGCGCTTCCTCGCCGGTTCGCGGGCTTCGCCCGGTCACCGGTCTGCGGCGAGCACTGTTTTTCTGATGTCTGTCTTTACAGGTAATTTTTGACGGAATCTGCCGTACTTCCTGAGCGTACGGTCATATCCGAAGTACACTTCATATGTGTGTTTCAATGCCAGGGATTGTGTATACAAACTACAGGCAAAGTCTGGTTATCACCGGTGGTAGGCTGCTCCGATGGAAAAATTGTGAACGGATTGACACCATGCCGGATAACTCTGTCGATATAAGACGGTCAAAGATCGTGGCGTTGACAAGTACAGCGTCTGCACGCCGCAGAGCTTGGCATTGTTGTGGTCAACTAAAACTGGCCACCGCGTTAGAGTTTTTCCAGTATCGGTTTTCTGATTCGTTTGGTGGTAACCCACCATTATATTCGTGCGGTCTTAGTGCGCTGTAATATCCAACGATATAGTCCGTTATGGCGTGAGCTGCATCGCTGAAACTTACATAGCCCGTCGCTGGCACCCATTCGTTCTTCAGACTCCTGAAGAAGCGCTCCATTGGGCTGTTATCCCAGCAGTTTCCACGCCGACTCATACTCTGCCTGATCCGGTATCGCCACAGTAACTGCCGGAACTGCCTGCTCGTATAATGACTGCCTTGATCGCTGTGGAACATCACCCCGACGGGCTTACCACGGGTTTCCCATGCCATTTCCAGTGCTTTCATGGTAAGCCTGCTGTCCGGCGAGAACGACATGGCCCAGCCTGACCTGCCCCTCTTTCCTGCGCAACCACGCTACCAGCGAGTCAATTCCACCAATACGGCGAAACAGTTCATCGCTGTTAAAAAACGGCTGCAACGCCTCATTTGTTGCCATAGTTTGCTCGGAAACAACGAGGCCGTCGTCCATGTGCTCGATTAACTCACGCGGCACCGGCTCCATAATAAATTTACGGCCAGCCTCCACCAGCTTTCTGACTTCCTGATCCACTTTGAATGTGGCGACGCCAAGCTCTTTTTGTACAAAGGGAGTAATTACGGCTTTCACATCACACCTTTCATCACTGATTGGGCTTTATCTGCTGCCCGGCATTCTCTGTTTAAGCACAACCATTTCCTGACGGCATAACACAGCAATAGCGGTCCTGGCACCAATTTGCTTACCAGCCAGGTATTGCTTTACCTCGCGGCGACTCACGCCATCAAGAAGCATCTTTAACGCTTCACGGGACAATTTGTTGTATTTGCGTGCCATTAATCTACTCCGCAGAACCATACAATCTACGTAACGTGTCGGCGACAGAAGATACAGATATCTCTCCGGTCGCAGCCCCTACGGTAAGGTCTGCCAGTTCAGGTGAATCAAATACCTGCACCCCGTTACGGCGTAGAAATAACAGCGCACTGTTTAGCGCGGTACGCTTATTGGCATCATTGAATATATGCCCTCTCGCTGTAGCCACTAGGTAGGTGGCGGAGACTTCGAAAAGGTCGGTGATCTCTTCGTAGGCAACTCTGGCCTGAACTCTCCCGATAATGGCCTCTGCCCTGCCCGGATCAGACATTCCCGGCAGGCCGCCGTAGCGGTTTATATTCGCATCATGAAGCGCAATAAGTTCTTCCGGTGATATATGCCTCATTATCGGTTAACCAGTTCCTTGTTGGTGGAGTCCAGGGTGTCAAACAGGGATGCAAATTCAGCATCCAGCGCCGCTTTTTTGTAGGCTTCGAAAGTAGCCTTGCTGACAATTACTGCTGGCTCACGGCCTCTGCGGGTGATTTCAACCTCTTCCCCGGCCTCAACATTGTTGAGCACTTCAGAAAGGTTGCCGCGCGCGGTACGGAAGTTAATGGATTGCATAAACACCTCGTGTACTCGTTATGTGTACACAATTATAAACTTCACAGGCATAAAGCACCAGCACTTTGCGGCTTAACAAACCTCTAGGCAGGTCATTCGTAGCCTAATGTCCGAACTGCTAAAGCATCCAAGTTGCTGTAGAATCACCGCCAATTACATAAGCCTGAAATAAGTGGATGAAAATGACAAGTATTCAACAACGTGCAGAGCTTCATCGTCAAATCTGGCAAATTGCTAACGATGTCAGGGGTTCGGTCGATGGATGGGATTTTAAGCAATACGTTCTGGGCGCACTTTTCTACCGTTTTATCAGCGAAAATTTTTCCAGTTATATTGAAGCCGGTGATGACAGTATCTGTTATGCGAAACTGGATGACAGCGTAATTACTGATGACATTAAAGACGATGCCATCAAAACCAAAGGCTACTTCATCTACCCAAGCCAGCTTTTCTGCAACGTAGCTGCGAAAGCAAATACCAATGACAGATTGAATGCAGATTTAAACAGCATCTTCGTTGCTATCGAAAGTTCTGCTTACGGTTATCCTTCAGAAGCTGACATCAAAGGTTTGTTTGCTGATTTCGATACCACCAGTAACCGCCTGGGTAACACCGTTAAAGATAAAAATGCCCGCCTGGCTGCGGTTCTGAAAGGGGTTGAAGGGTTAAAACTTGGTGACTTCAACGAACATCAGATTGACCTGTTCGGTGATGCCTATGAGTTCCTGATTTCTAACTATGCGGCAAATGCCGGTAAGTCAGGCGGTGAGTTCTTTACACCGCAGCACGTCTCCAGGCTGATTGCACAACTGGCTATGCACGGGCAGACCAGCGTTAACAAAATCTACGACCCGGCAGCGGGTTCCGGCTCACTGTTGTTGCAGGCGAAAAAACAGTTTGATAACCATATCATCGAAGAAGGTTTTTTTGGTCAGGAAATCAACCATACGACCTATAACCTGGCGCGTATGAACATGTTTTTGCACAACATCAACTACGACAAGTTTGATATCAAGCTGGGCAATACGCTGACTGAACCGCACTTCAGAGATGAAAAACCGTTTGATGCCATCGTTTCTAACCCGCCGTATTCGGTGAAATGGATTGGCAGCGATGACCCGACGCTGATTAACGATGAACGTTTTGCCCCGGCTGGCGTTCTGGCCCCCAAATCCAAAGCTGACTTTGCGTTTGTATTACATGCGCTGAACTATCTTTCTGCCAAAGGTCGTGCTGCGATTGTCTGCTTCCCGGGCATTTTTTACCGTGGCGGCGCGGAGCAGAAAATCCGTCAGTATCTGGTTGACAATAACTATGTCGAAACCGTGATTTCACTCGCACCGAACCTGTTCTTTGGCACCACCATTGCCGTCAATATTCTGGTGTTGTCTAAACATAAAACGGATACCAAAGTTCAGTTTATTGATGCCAGCGAACTATTCAAAAAAGAGACCAACAACAATATCCTGACCGATGCCCATATCGAACAGATTATGCAGGTATTTGCCAGCAAGGAAGATGTTGCTCATCTGGCGAAATCTGTCGCGTTTGAGACCGTTGTCGCTAATGACTATAACCTGTCGGTGAGCTGCTATGTAGAAGCGAAAGATAACCGCGAAATTATCAATATTGCTGAGCTAAATGCAGAGCTTAAAACTACGGTCAGCAAAATCGACCAGTTGCGTAAAGATATTGATGCGATTGTGGCTGAAATTGAAGGCTGCGAGGTGCAGAAATGAGCGAGTTGAGTTATCTGGAAAAATTGCTGGATGGGGTTGAGGTTGAGTGGAAAACCCTTGAGGATATTTCTATAAAGATATCATCTGGAGGAACCCCTAAAACTGGCGTATCAGAATTTTATGATGGCGACATTCCTTGGTTGAGAACTCAAGAAGTAAACTTTTGTGATATATGGGATACCGAGGTAAAAATAACTGAGTCTGGAGTTAAAAACTCTAGTGCAAAATGGATACCAAAGAATTGTGTCATTGTTGCTATGTATGGGGCAACTGTGGGGAAAATCGGCATAAACAAAATTCCAATGACAACAAATCAAGCGTGCGCAAATATTCAACTTAATGAAGAAGTTGCTCATTATAGATATGTATTTCACTTCTTGTGTAGCCAATACACATATATCAAATCCCTTGGAACAGGGTCCCAGACAAACATAAATGCGCAGATTGTCAAAAATATTAAGATCCCCATCCCCTGCCCGGATAATCCGGAAAAGTCCCTTGCCATCCAGTCTGAAATCGTTCGGATTCTGGATAAGTTTACTGCACTTACCGCTGAGCTTACCGCTGAGCTTAACATGCGTAAAAAACAGTACAACTACTATCGCGACCAATTGCTGACTTTTAAAGAAGGTGAGGTTGAGTGGAAAGCTTTGGGGGAAATTGGTGAGTTTATTCGTGGAAAACGTTTTACTAAAGCAGATTATGTAGAAGATGGTGGTATCAGTGTAATCCATTATGGTGAGATATATACACGATATGGTGTTTACACAACTCATTCGTTATCACAGGTTAGAGCTGATATGGCAGCGTCATTACGCTATGCCAAACATGGAGATGTCGTGATAACTGACGTGGGGGAGACTGTAGAAGACGTTGGTAAAGCAGTGGCATGGCTTGGGGATGACGATATCGCTATTCATGATCACTGTTATGCTTTTCGACATTCTTTGAATCCAAAATTTATTTCCTATTACATGCAAACCGATTCGTTTATTTCTGAAAAAGCAAAGTATGTAGCCAGAACAAAAGTTAATACACTACTCATTAATGGTTTTTCAAAAATTATGATTCCGGTTCCATATCCTAAAGATCACGAAAAATCACTTAAGGAACAAGCTCGCATTGTCGAAATACTCGACAAATTCGACACACTGACTAACTCCATCACCGAAGGTCTTCCGCGTGAAATCGAGTTGCGCCAGAAACAATACGAATACTACCGTGATTTACTGTTCAGTTTCCCAAAACCTGAAACTGTCAGTAATTAATTGACCGTTGCTACCGACCGGGCCACCTTAACATCCGGTCTGTATATAGACTATTTTTTACGTGCCGGAAGTCACCCTTAACTCCCTTCCGGCCCTTGCCAGACGGCACAAAGGATGCGCTATGACTCATCAGACACACACCATTGCTGAATCCAATAACTTTATCGTCCTTGATAAGTACATCAAAGCTGAGCCAACAGGCGACAGCTACCAGAGCGAATCGGACCTGGAACGAGAACTGATTCAGGACCTGCGGAATCAGGGCTATGAATTTATATCCGTAAAATCACAGTCGGCGATGCTGGCCAATGTTCGGGAACAGCTTCAGAACCTCAATGGTGTGGTGTTTAATGACAGCGAGTGGCGGCGTTTCACGGAGCAGTATCTGGATAACCCGAGCGATGGCATTCTGGATAAGACCCGTAAAATCCATATCGACTATATTTGCGACTTTATTTTTGATGACGAGCGTCTTGAGAACATCTATTTGATAGATAAAAAGAATCTCATGCGCAATAAGGTGCAGATTATCCAGCAGTTTGAACAGACGGGTTCTCATGCTAACCGTTATGACGTCACGATCCTGGTTAATGGTTTACCGCTGGTGCAAATCGAACTAAAAAAACGCGGGGTGGCGATTCGTGAGGCTTTCAACCAGATACATCGTTACAGTAAAGAGAGTTTTAACAGCGAAAATTCCCTGTTTAAGTATCTGCAACTGTTTGTCATTTCTAACGGCACCGATACCCATTATTTTGCCAACACGACAAAGCGCGATAAAAACAGTTTTGACTTCACCATGAATTGGGCAAAATCAGACAACACGCTGATTAAAGACCTCAAAGACTTTACCGCTACCTTTTTCCAGAAACATACTCTGCTGAATGTTCTGGTGAACTACAGCGTTTTTGACAGTAGCCAGACGCTACTGGTGATGCGACCGTACCAGATTGCCGCCACTGAGCGTATCTTATGGAAAATCAACAGCTCCTATAAAGCGAAAAACTGGTCTACCCCCGAAAGTGGTGGCTTTATCTGGCACACTACCGGTTCTGGTAAAACCCTGACCAGCTTTAAAGCCGCGCGTCTGGCAACAGAACTGGACTTTATTGATAAAGTCTTCTTTGTGGTCGACAGGAAAGACCTCGATTACCAGACCATGAAGGAATATCAGCGTTTTTCGCCAGACAGTGTCAATGGATCGGAAAATACCGCAGGTCTTAAACGAAATCTGGATAAGGATGATAACAAAATTATCGTCACCACTATTCAGAAACTCAATAACCTGATGAAAGCAGAAAGCGACCTGCCTGTATACAATCAGCAAGTGGTGTTTATATTTGATGAATGCCACCGCAGCCAGTTTGGAGAAGCACAGAAAAACCTGAAGAAGAAATTCAAACGCTATTATCAGTTTGGTTTTACCGGTACCCCTATTTTCCCGGAAAACGCCTTAGGCTCAGAAACAACCGCCAGCGTATTTGGTCGTGAATTGCATTCATATGTTATTACCGATGCGATTCGAGATGAAAAAGTGCTTAAATTCAAGGTGGACTACAACGATGTGCGGCCACAGTTTAAGTCTTTAGAGACAGAAACCGACGAGAAAAAACTGAGTGCGGCTGAAAATCAGCAGGCGTTTCTTCATCCCATGCGTATACAGGAAATTACGCAATATATTCTGAATAATTTCCGCCAGAAAACTCACCGTACCTTCCCTGGCTCAAAAGGTTTTAATGCTATGTTGGCAGTGAGCAGCGTGGATGCCGCGAAAGCCTATTATGCGACGTTTAAACGGTTACAAGAAGAAGCCGCTAATAAATCGGCTACCTATAAACCGCTGCGTATTGCGACAATCTTCTCCTTTGCCGCCAATGAAGAACAAAATGCCATTGGTGAGATTTCCGATGAAACTTTTGATACCAGCGCAATGGACAGCAGTGCTAAAGAGTTTCTGGACGCTGCAATTCGTGAATATAACAGCCATTTTAAAACTAACTTTAGCACCGACAGTAACGGTTTTCAGAACTACTATCGTGATTTAGCCCAGCGGGTTAAAAATCAGGATATCGATCTGCTAATTGTCGTGGGGATGTTCTTAACCGGCTTCGATGCTCCAACATTGAACACGCTATTCGTCGATAAAAACTTACGTTTTCACGGCCTGATGCAGGCATTTTCCCGCACCAACCGCATTTATGACGCCACTAAAACCTTCGGTAATATCGTCACTTTCCGGGATCTGGAACGCTCAACTATTGATGCCATAACGCTGTTTGGTGACAAAAACACCAAAAATGTAGTGTTAGAAAAGAGTTATGCAGAGTATATGGAAGGCTTTACTGATGCTGCTACTGGTGAAGCTAAGCGCGGCTTTATGGCAGTAGTTGCAGAACTGGAACAACGGTTCCCTGACCCTGCCAGTATTGAAAGTGAAAAAGAGAAGAAAGACTTCGTAAAACTGTTTGGTGAATACCTGCGTACCGAGAACATCCTGCAAAACTATGATGAATTTGCCACGCTGAAAGCCCTGCAACAAATCGATCTTAGCGATCCTGTTGCAGTAGAAAAATTCAAAGCAGAACATTATGTGGATGATGAAAAGCTCGCTGAATTGCAAACAATTCGTCTCCCTGCTGATCGCAAGATTCAGGATTATCGTTCTGCCTATAACGATATTCGCGACTGGCAGCGCCGTGAGAAAGAAGCTGAGAAAAAAGAGAAATCAACCACTGACTGGGATGACGTGGTTTTTGAGGTCGATTTGCTGAAGTCTCAGGAAATAAACCTGGATTATATCCTTGGACTGATTTTCGAACATAACAGACAAAATAAAGGCAAGGGCGAAATGATCGAAGAGGTCAAACGCTTAATTCGTTCAAGCCTGGGGAACCGGGCGAAAGAGGGCCTGGTGGTCGATTTTATTCAGCAAACGAACCTGGATGATTTACCAGACAAAGCCAGCATCATTGACGCGTTCTTTACCTTTGCTCAACACGAACAGCTACGTGAAGCAGAAGCGTTGATTAAAGAAGAAAATCTCAATGAAGAGGCGGCGAAACGCTATATTCGCACGTCTTTAAAACGCGAATACGCCACCGAAAATGGCACAGAATTAAACGAGACATTACCAAAACTTAGTCCGTTAAACCCGCAATATAAAACGAAAAAACAGGCAGTTTTCCAGAAAATCGTCTCGTTTATTGAGAAGTTTAAAGGCGTAGGCGGAAAAATATAGCCCAATTCGTGTTTTTCTTGCGGGTTCTTAATTAAACCCGCAAGAGACCGTGGGGTTCCAAATGGCTAATATACTCCCCTTACCCATGAGCGACGATGCCGCCAAAAGTGATAGAGAACAGCCAGAAATAGATCGCGGCCATAATGATTTTGAATGCCGGTGATGCTGCCAACTTACTGATTTAGTGTATGATGGTGTTTTTGAGGTGCTCCTGTGGCTTCTGTTTCTATCAGCTGTCCCTCCTGTTCAGCTACTGACGGGGTGGTGCGTAACGGCAAAAGCACTGCCGGACATCAGCGCTATCTCTGCTCTCACTGCCGTAAAACATGGCAACTGCAGTTCACTTACACCGCTTCTCAACCCGGT
>NZ_JAHZSO010000021.1:0-2942 GCF_028421345.1 Escherichia sp. S10b | reverse complement strand
TCCCACTCGTGTTGTCGGTCTGATTATCGGTCTGGGACCACGGTCCCACTTGTATTGTCGATCAGACTATCAGCGTGAGACTACGATTCCATCAATGCCTGTCAAGGGCAAGTATTGACATGTCGTCGTAACCTGTAGAACGGAGTAACCTCGGTGTGCGGTTGTATGCCTGCTGTGGATTGCTGCTGTGTCCTGCTTATCCACAACATTTTGCGCACGGTTATGTGGACAAAATACCTGGTTACCCAGGCCGTGCCGGCACGTTAACCGGGCTGCATCCGATGCAAGTGTGTCGCTGTCGCCGGCCTCCTCACCCGGTCACGTTTCGTCGTTCCTCCTCCACGCGCTGCGGCTTCGGGGCCGCACCTGCATTCGTATGCGGTCGCCCGGTTACAGGTGCGGCACGGCCTGATGGAGGCCGCATGTGAGAGGAGAATTCCCATGCCAAACTGGTGCTCGAATCGTATGCATTTTTCTGGTGAACCGGCACAGATTGCTGAGATTAAACGACTGGCCAGCGGTGCCGTCACACCGCTTTATCGCCGCGCCACAAATGAAGGTATTCAGCTGTTTCTGGCCGGAAGTGCCGGACTTCTGCAGACCACTGAAGATGTGCAGTTTGAACCGTGCCCCGGACTGACGGATGCCGGACGTGGTGTTGTATCGCCGGAGAATATCGCGTTCACCCGCTGGCTGACACACCTGCAGAACGGTGTACTGCTGGATGAGCAAAACTGCCTGATGCTGCATGAACTCTGGCTGCAGAGTGGTACTGGCCAGCGTCGCTGGGAAGGATTACCGGATGAGGTCAGGGAAACCATCACCGTGCATTTCACCGCAAAAAGAGGTGACTGGTGTGGCTTCTGGAGTAACGAGGATGTATCGGTGTGGTGGAACCGTCTGTGTGACAATGTACTGCCGGAAAAAACCATGCCGTTTGACCTGCTGACGGTTCTGCCCACCCGCCTGGATGTTGAAGTGAATGGCTTTAACGGTGGTGTTCTGAACGGTGTTCCTTCTGCGTATCACTGGTATACGGAACAGTATGGCGTGAAGTGGCCTGTGGGGTATGAGGTGAATATCAGCCGTCAGGGAGAAAACTTCATTCAAGTGGATTTCGACACGCCGTGGTGTCAGCCGGAAAGCAACGTTGTTGCAGAATTAAGCCGCCGTTTCGGCTGCACGCTGGAGCACTGGTACGCCGAACAGGGCTGCAATTTCTGTGGCTGGCAGCGATATGAGCGTGGAGAGCTTGTTGATGTGCTGTGGGGGGAACTGGAATGGTCTTCCCCGACAGATGATGATGAGCTGCCGGAAGTCACCGCGCCGGAGTGGATAGTCGACAAGGTGGCGCATTACGGGGGATGAAGTATGACGGAGACGGGCGGGCAACCGCCCGTTTCTTTTCCGACAAAGGATGTCGCCGTGCTCCTCTTTTTACTGCGCCGGCTGACGCGGCGCGGCAGGAACGCTGCCTGTGGTCAGTGTCCCGCGTCCGGCGGGCACGGGACGGGCGCTTTTACTGCTCCCGGCTGGCACCGGTGACAGTGTACGCCAGCCTGTCGCCCTTTTCTGATGAACGCCCTTCAAGCCGCTTTCGCGGCATATTCTCGCCGTCAAAAAGACGACGGCTGCGATATTCCACGGTCGGCCTGACCCGTTACCGGACGCGGTGAACAGCCCACAGGCAGCGGGGAACGGGCACCACAGGGGGGCCCTCCCGGTGCCCTCTGTAAGAGAAGGAGCGTTGTTATGTCCCGTTTTGTCCTTGGTAACTGCATCGATGTTATGACGCGTATCCCTGATAACGCCATTGATTTCATATTAACTGACCCGCCATATCTCGTCGGTTTTCGTGACCGTTCCGGGCGCACCATCGCCGGCGATAAAACCGATGAATGGCTGCAACCGGCCTGTAATGAAATGTACCGCGTACTCAAAAAAGACGCGCTGATGGTGAGCTTCTACGGCTGGAACCGCGTCGATCGCTTTATGGCCGCCTGGAAAAATGCGGGATTCAGCGTTGTTGGTCACCTGGTCTTCACCAAAAACTACACATCGAAGGCCGCATATGTGGGCTATCGCCACGAATGCGCCTACATCCTGGCAAAAGGCCGTCCACGTCTGCCACAAAACCCGCTGCCGGACGTGCTGGGCTGGAAATATTCTGGCAATCGTCATCACCCGACGGAAAAGCCCGTTACCAGCCTGCAACCGCTGATTGAGAGCTTCACACACCCGAACGCAATTGTGCTGGACCCGTTTGCAGGCA
The DNA here is from genome assembly GCF_028421345.1 of Escherichia sp. S10b. Taxonomy (NCBI): domain Bacteria; kingdom Pseudomonadati; phylum Pseudomonadota; class Gammaproteobacteria; order Enterobacterales; family Enterobacteriaceae; genus Escherichia; species Escherichia sp. S10b. Next base: position 670 of record NZ_JAHZSO010000021.1, on the reverse strand, counting down.
GCGGCTCAACCTGCGTCGCCGCCCTCCAGTCCGGACGCCGGTATATCGGTATCGAGCTGCTTGAGCAGTATCACCGTGCCGGGCAGCAACGCCTTGCCGCCGTGCAACGGGCCATGCAGCAGGGGGCCGCGAATGATGACTGGTTTATGCCGGAGGCTGCGTAAATGAACTATGCCGGACACGAAAAACTTCGCGCCGACGTGGCGGAGGTGGCCAACACCATGTGTGACCTTCGGGCCAGGCTGAACGATATGGAGCATCGCTGTCGCTTTGATTCCGATGTGCTTGTTGAACGCCTGACACGCCAGACGCTGTATCGCGCCAATCGCCTGTTTATGGAGGCGTATACCGAAATTCTGGAACTGGATTCCTGCTTCAAAGATTGAGAAGGAGACGAGAATGTACGGAACATGCGAAACGCTATGCCGGGAGCTGGCAGCAAAGTATCCGGGAGACGCGCCGCTGATGCTGGTTATCTGGTCCCCGGAAGAGATTCAGGCACTGGCTGACGGTATGGAAATTTCTCTGACCGATCATGAAATCAGGACCGTCCTGGCGCGCATGGAGGACATCCCGGAAGACCAGCGGACTGAATCCGGTATTTCTTCCGCCGCGGTGATGGAGATTATCAGCAACGTGAGCGAAAACCGCCAGGTGACCGTCCCTGCTG
>NZ_JAHZSO010000004.1:0-1210 GCF_028421345.1 Escherichia sp. S10b | reverse complement strand
CTTGGGTTCTAACCTGTTGCGTAGATTTATGCAGCGGACTGCCTTTCTCCCAAAGTGATAAACCGGACAGTATCATGGACCGGTTTTCCCGGTAATCCGTATTTGCAAGGTTGGTTTCACTATGGAACATGAACTTCATTATATCGGTATCGACACCGCTAAAGAGAAACTGGATGTCGATGTGTTGCGTCCTGATGGTCGTCATCGCACCAAAAAATTCGCTAACACCACTAAAGGGCACGATGAGCTGGTGAGCTGGCTGAAAGGTCACAAGATTGACCATGCGCATATCTGCATCGAAGCGACCGGCACCTATATGGAACCTGTCGCTGAGTGCCTTTACGATGCTGGCTACATAGTGTCAGTCATTAATCCTGCGCTGGGTAAAGCTTTCGCTCAGAGTGAAGGACTGCGTAACAAGACTGATACCGTGGATGCGCGCATGCTGGCAGAGTTCTGTCGTCAGAAGCGCCCTGCAGCCTGGGAAGCGCCTCACCCGCTTGAACGCGCGTTGCGTGCCCTGGTAGTCCGCCACCAGGCGCTGACAGATATGCACACGCAGGAACTGAATCGCACTGAAACGGCGCGGGAAGTCCAGAGACCGAGCATTGATGCTCACCTTCTGTGGCTTGAAGCAGAGCTGAAGCGTCTTGAGAAGCAGATAAAAGACCTGACAGACGATGATCCGGATATGAAACACCGCAGGAAACTGCTGGAAAGCATCCCGGGTATCGGAGAGAAAACATCTGCGGTATTGCTGGCTTATATCGGTCTGAAGGACCGCTTCGCCCATGCCAGACAGTTCGCCGCTTTTGCGGGTCTGACACCACGGCGTTATGAATCAGGTAGCAGTGTGAGAGGGGCGAGCCGGATGAGTAAGGCCGGACATGTGTCGCTTCGCAGGGCGTTGTATATGCCCGCAATGGTAGCCACCAGTAAGACTGAGTGGGGACGGGCGTTCCGCGACCGTCTGGCGGCTAATGGCAAGAAAGGAAAGGTGATTCTCGGCGCGATGATGCGCAAGCTGGCACAGGTGGCGTATGGAGTGCTGAAGTCAGGCGTGCCGTTCGATGCGTCACGGCATAATCCGGTAGCGGCGTAAAAATCGCGGAAGGGATGAAAAAAACAGCGCCTGACGGCGCTGTGTCTGGCATGCCTGCAATCCGGGAAACCGGACCAGGAAAAAACTTGCAGGCCATAACAGTATCTA
>NZ_JAHZSO010000020.1:0-590 GCF_028421345.1 Escherichia sp. S10b | reverse complement strand
CACCGTCCAGACGCTGTTGGCCACATAACCGCGCTCCCGGTCACTCTTCGTGAAGCGCATCCGGTCACCGGTTCCCACCCGGATTTTGTCTGGTGTGTACAGTGTGACACCTTCAGCCACCGCCTCCCGGGGCGAAATCAGCCGCGTGTTACCTTCCGCATCCTCCAGGGTTATCAGCCCGTCATCCTTGCTGATACCGGCAATCCGGTGATACACACTATCCACCAGGGCAAGGGCATCCGGGTTATTCTCCCAGGTGGAGAGACGACGCAGTTCTCCGTCACGTATATTCGCTGTGTTCAGGACAGGCACCATGACCTGCTCTTTGCCCAGCTCACCGGCCTTTTCCCGTGCATCATGAATCATGCTGTTCAGTACGCGCCGGTCCTCATTCAGGTGCGTGACAATCAGCGTCTGCTCCCGTGCTTCCGGTGTCCTGCCGGTATAGTCGCGGACAATGGCCTCATACAGTGTCATGGGGATATCCGGGAAAGCCTCGCCTTTCAGCATCGCCTTCTGCTGCGCTTCTGCCAGTTTCGCTTCCTGGCTGTGACTGAACTCCGTCACGGAGTGCTCCGGTGCCCATGCGC
>NZ_JAHZSO010000019.1:0-508 GCF_028421345.1 Escherichia sp. S10b | reverse complement strand
GCCTTCTGCTGCGCTTCTGCCAGTTTCGCTTCCTGGCTGTGACTGAACTCCGTCACGGAGTGCTCCGGTGCCCATGCGCCCTCCTGACGGGGAACCTGAGACGGTTTCACACTCTCAAGCCCGGACAGTGCCCTTTCCACATCCCGGTTAATCAGGCTGTATACCGCCTCCCGCAGTTCCGGCGTCTGACGCACAATCTCCTTCATGATGACCACATCGGCAGCACTGCGCGTCTGCTGCAGACGGAAAGGCTGACCGGGCGCGATGGCCTGCAGCTGGTCCGTGTCACCACTGGCCACGGCACGACCGCCACCGGCCGCAATCAGGGCGTATGCCCGTGCCATATCGGTATTGCCCACCATTGAGCTCTCATCGAGCAGGAACAGCGTGTTGCTGAAATCCGGCGTTTCTCCGCTGCGCTGCTGCAGCTGCGTGTCATGCAGAAAGGACGCCAGCGTCTGTGCATCCACGCCGGCGCTGCGCATCTCACCGACCGCACGGTGCGTGG
>NZ_JAHZSO010000171.1:0-1708 GCF_028421345.1 Escherichia sp. S10b | reverse complement strand
ATGCTGGAGGTATCAGAAGTGCGAATGCTGACATAAGTAACGATAAAGCGGGTGAAAAGCCCGCTCGCCGGAAGACCAAGGGTTCCTGTCCAACGTTAATCGGGGCAGGGTGAGTCGACCCCTAAGGCGAGGCCGAAAGGCGTAGTCGATGGGAAACAGGTTAATATTCCTGTACTTGGTGTTACTGCGAAGGGGGGACGGAGAAGGCTATGTTGGCCGGGCGACGGTTGTCCCGGTTTAAGCGTGTAGGCTGGTTTTCCAGGCAAATCCGGAAAATCAAGGCTGAGGCGTGATGACGAGGCACTACGGTGCTGAAGCAACAAATGCCCTGCTTCCAGGAAAAGCCTCTAAGCATCAGGTAACATCAAATCGTACCCCAAACCGACACAGGTGGTCAGGTAGAGAATACCAAGGCGCTTGAGAGAACTCGGGTGAAGGAACTAGGCAAAATGGTGCCGTAACTTCGGGAGAAGGCACGCTGATATGTAGGTGAAGTCCCTCGCGGATGGAGCTGAAATCAGTCGAAGATACCAGCTGGCTGCAACTGTTTATTAAAAACACAGCACTGTGCAAACACGAAAGTGGACGTATACGGTGTGACGCCTGCCCGGTGCCGGAAGGTTAATTGATGGGGTCAGCGCAAGCGAAGCTCTTGATCGAAGCCCCGGTAAACGGCGGCCGTAACTATAACGGTCCTAAGGTAGCGAAATTCCTTGTCGGGTAAGTTCCGACCTGCACGAATGGCGTAATGATGGCCAGGCTGTCTCCACCCGAGACTCAGTGAAATTGAACTCGCTGTGAAGATGCAGTGTACCCGCGGCAAGACGGAAAGACCCCGTGAACCTTTACTATAGCTTGACACTGAACATTGAGCCTTGATGTGTAGGATAGGTGGGAGGCTTTGAAGTGTGGACGCCAGTCTGCATGGAGCCGACCTTGAAATACCACCCTTTAATGTTTGATGTTCTAACGTTGACCCGTAATCCGGGTTGCGGACAGTGTCTGGTGGGTAGTTTGACTGGGGCGGTCTCCTCCTAAAGAGTAACGGAGGAGCACGAAGGTTGGCTAATCCTGGTCGGACATCAGGAGGTTAGTGCAATGGCATAAGCCAGCTTGACTGCGAGCGTGACGGCGCGAGCAGGTGCGAAAGCAGGTCATAGTGATCCGGTGGTTCTGAATGGAAGGGCCATCGCTCAACGGATAAAAGGTACTCCGGGGATAACAGGCTGATACCGCCCAAGAGTTCATATCGACGGCGGTGTTTGGCACCTCGATGTCGGCTCATCACATCCTGGGGCTGAAGTAGGTCCCAAGGGTATGGCTGTTCGCCATTTAAAGTGGTACGCGAGCTGGGTTTAGAACGTCGTGAGACAGTTCGGTCCCTATCTGCCGTGGGCGCTGGAGAATTGAGGGGGGCTGCTCCTAGTACGAGAGGACCGGAGTGGACGCATCACTGGTGTTCGGGTTGTCATGCCAATGGCACTGCCCGGTAGCTAAATGCGGAAGAGATAAGTGCTGAAAGCATCTAAGCACGAAACTTGCCCCGAGATGAGTTCTCCCTGACTCCTTGAGAGTCCTGAAGGAACGTTGAAGACGACGACGTTGATAGGCCGGGTGTGTAAGCGCAGCGATGCGTTGAGCTAACCGGTACTAATGAACCGTGAGGCTTAACCTTACAACGCCGAAGGTGTTTTGGCGGATGAGAGAA
>NZ_JAHZSO010000018.1:0-10921 GCF_028421345.1 Escherichia sp. S10b | reverse complement strand
TCTCAAAATCGGTGGAGCTGCATGACAAAGTCATCGGGCATTATCTGAACATAAAACACTATCAATAAGTTGGAGTCATTACCCTAAAGAACTTAACTAAACTTCACATCGCCGCTTCATTTTTCGCCCGTAGCTTCTTCGCCTGGCTTTCCAGTAGCAGGTAACAGATCAGCGCCAGCAGCAGCGGGATAAAGTAATACAGGACGCGATAAGCGAGCAGGGCGGCGATAATGCTCCCTTTCGAGGTATGCTCCCCAGCCAGTAGTGCGATAAACACCGCTTCCAGCACACCGATCCCCGCCGGAATATGCACGATGACGCCAGCAATACTACTAACCAGTAACACGCCCAGTACAAAGAAATAGTTCACGCTTTGACCAAGTAACAGCCAGATAATCGCCCCCATTACCATCCAGTTAACGCTGGAAATCAGCATCTGAGCGAGGGCGAATTTCCATGAAGGCAGCACCAGCTTTTGCCCTTTGATGGTCATATGGCGGTGCTTCGCGAAAGCGCAAAACCACAAATAAACCGCGATAATCATCAGTAAGCCAATGCCGAGAATACGCAGCGTAGTTTGATCGACATACCAGTGATCCGGCAACTCCACCACGCCTGCGGTAAAGATAATCCCTGCCAGTAAAATATAGCCCAGCCAGTTGGTGGTAATACTGAGCGAGAAAATCCGCGTAATAGTGCTGCCCGGTAACCCTAGTCGGGAGTACAAACGATAGCGCATACCAATGCCGCCGACCCAGGTACTGAGCGTCAGGTTGAAGGCGTAGCAGATAAACGACACCAGCATCACCTGGCGCTTCGCCAGTTTGTGACCGCAGTAAAAGCGGGCGAGCAGGTCATAGCAGCCGTAAATCAGATAGCTGACGACCACCAGCCCGACCGCACTAAGCAGCGCAACGCGATTGTAGTCGCGGATGACCTTCCAGACCTCTTCCCAGTCCACTTTTTTGGCGTAGACCACCAGCAACACAATCACCGCGATAAAAAACAGCCAGGTGAGGATCTTCTTTGCTAAGCGCCAGCGCGGGTGTGATTTACTCATCAGGGTTTTACCCCCGTGTTTTCAGTTTCTACCCGATCCTGCGTTTCCATTGTCGGTTGTGCGGGCGGATCAACCTGCGCCAGACGTGGTGTGTGTGCCGGAAGCCAGCCAACCAGCGCCGGGAAGTGGCGTAAAAAGTGGAACGCCAGCACGCTTTTGGTCAGGTTCCACCAGGTGCGTTTCGGCAGCATGGTCTCATCGACCTGCTGACAATCTGCGGCAATAATGCCGTTCAGATTATCGCGCAGCGTCTGGTTAAAATGACGATCGTGGATGATGACATTTGCTTCGAGATTCAGTGACAAACTGAGCGGATCGAGATTACTGGACCCTACTGTCGCCCAGTGATCGTCCATCAATGCCACTTTGCCGTGGAGCGGGCGGCGGCGGTACTCAAATACCTGAACGCCGCCTTTAACCAGATAGTTATACAGCAAGCGCGCACCGACTCTGACAATCGGCATATCCGGTTCGCCCTGAATGATCAGTTTGATCCGCACCCCGCGCCGTGCCGCTTTACGCAAGGCGTGTAAAAATCGATAGCCGGGGAAGAAGTAGGCGTTGGCGATAATGACTTCTCGCCGCGCCTGAGTGAGCATTTTCAGATAGTGACGTTCAATATCATCGCGATGTTCTTCGTTATCGCGCCAGACCAGCAATACCTGCGCTTCTCCCGGCTGGCGGTTCTCTTCCGCTTTGTGATGACGTCGCCACCAGCGTCGTGCCGCGCTCTGTCCAGGCAGGTTTTCCAGCTCAAACTGGAGAATATCTTCGACAATCGGCCCTTCAAGGCGTACCGCGTAATCCTGTTTAGCCTCTGGACCGTAGCTGGACATATGCTCGGCGGAGTAATTCAGCCCGCCAATAAAGGCGATACGCGCGTCGATCACCACAATTTTGCGATGCATCCGGCGAAACACATTGGTGCGCATACCAAAAAGGCGAGGGCGGGGATCGTAGTAGCGAAATACCACGCCAGCTGCCGTCAGTTCATTGACAAACTCATCGCTGAGATCCGGCGAACCGTAGCCATCCAGCAAGACTTCCGCTTTAACCCCGCGTTGCGCTGCTGCCAGTAGTGCCGCATGCAGCTGTTTGCCGACGTCATCCTCAAACCAGATAAATGTTTCAAGAATGATGCGTTCTTGTGCCTCGCCAATCGCCTTAAACACCGCGGGATAATATTGCTCGCCGTTTTCCAGCAACTGGATCTTATTGCCTTCGCGCCAGCTACATTTCATAAATGAATCTCCGCACTTAAAGGGGCATGATCAGAAAGGTGTCGCCATGTCCGCAGCGGCAACGCGGTTGGCGCGCTGGCGCTGGCATTTTTGACGTAGATCCTGTCCAGTCGTAGTAGAGGAAATTGCACCGGAAACGTGCGCGCCGGGCGTCCGTGGGCGCGGGTAAAAATCTCATCCAGTCCGGCCTGCACTTTTAACGGATGATTAGCTTTTTGCCGCCAGTCATTGAAATCACCCGCCACCAATACCGGTTCGCCGTCCGGTAGCTCATTCACCCATTCGGCGAGCATCGCAAGCTGCGCCTGACGGTGCGCCTCACGCAGGCCCAGATGTACGCACATCACATGAATCGCTTTTCCGGTCATCGGTGGCACAATGCGGCAGTAGAGCACGCCGCGCTTTTCCGCACCATCGACCGAAACATCGCGATTCTCATAATGTTCAATGGGATAACGCGACAGTACGGCGTTGCCGTGATGCCCTTCCGGGTATACGGCATTGCGACCGTAGGCAAAATCGCTCCACATCGTGTCGGCGAGAAACTCGTAGTGCGAGGTATCGGGCCAGTTTTCCACATGCAGCGGATGAACTTCGTGCGCGCCCATCACTTCCTGCAGGCAAACAATATCGGCGCTGACGGTACGCACCGCGTCGCGAAGTTCCGGCAAAATGAAGCGTCGGTTAAACGCGGTAAAACCTTTGTGAATGTTGATGGTGAGCACCTTGAACGAAAATTGTTGTGTTTGATCGGGCATAATTTTCCTGTCTTTGCCTCTTATCTCATTGAAATAGTGTAGTCGGCGTCACAAAAAGGTGCGGTCTTACGGAATTTTCCGTAAAGTTCGGTACTCTGAGTAAGTAGAGATAAATTCTTCAGGAGAGAAGCCATGAAGTGGCAACAACGTGTTCGTGTCGCAACTGGTCTAAGTTGCTGGCAGATTATGTTGCATTTACTGGTAGTGGCGCTGCTGGTGGTGGGCTGGATGAGTAAGACTCTGGTTCACGTCGGCGTGGGATTATGCGCACTGTATTGTGTCACGGTAGTGATGATGTTGGTGTTTCAGCGCCACCCCGAGCAACGCTGGCGTGAGGTGGCAGACGTGCTGGAAGAGCTGACCACGACCTGGTATTTTGGCGCAGCGCTGATTGTGCTGTGGCTGTTGTCCCGTGTACTGGAAAACAACTTTTTGCTGGCAATTGCAGGGCTGGCAATCCTTGCCGGCCCGGCGGTAGTGTCTTTGCTGGCGAAAGATAAGAAGTTACATCACCTTACGTCTAAACATCGCGTACGCCGCTGACCCTGTCGTGGCCGTTATCACCAGTAGCGGCCACAAACTATTCCACACAATATCCAGACTCGCATCCTTCAAATAAATCTGCTTGGTAATGTCCGTAAAGTGGCGAATAGGGTTAATCCACGTCAGGTTTTGCAGCCATACTGGCATGTTTTCCACCGGAGAAACGTAACCGGAAAGGAGAATGGCGGGCATCATAAAAACAAACACGCCGATAAACGCCTGCTGTTGTGTCGAGCAGAGTGATGAAATCAACAGACCGAATCCCACCAGCGATAAACCGTAAATCACCATCGTAAAGTAGAACAGCGCCAGCGATCCGGCGAAGGGGATTTGATACGCCCAGATACCAATCGCCAGCACAATGGTGGCCTGGAAGGTGGCGACAATTAACGCCGGTACGGCTTTGCCGATGAAGATCTGCCAGGTGGTGAGCGGCGAAACCAGTAGCTGATCGAGCGTACCTTGTTCACGTTCGCGGGCGACGGAAAGTGAAGTGACGATCATTACGCCGATAGTGGTGATCATGGCGATCAGCGACGGCACCACAAACCATTTGTAGTCAAGATTCGGGTTATACCAGTTGCGTACCACCAGCTCGCTGTTGTTAGGTTTCGGTTTTCCTTCCAGCAGCTCCTGCTGATAATTTTTGACGATCTGTTGCAGGTAGTTGGCGGCAATTTGCGCACTGTTGGAGTTACGCCCGTCGAGGATCAACTGCAACGGCGCGGTCTGGAAGGTATCCAGTTTGCGCGAGAAGTCAGCCGGGAAACGCACCAGTAGTAACGCCTTTTGTGTGTCGATGGTTGGGCGGATCTCCTGTGGGCTTTTCAGCAGCAGCACATGAGTAAAGGCGCTGGCGCGGGCAAAACGTTGGGTCAGCTCCACCGAATGCTCGCCGTTATCTTCATCGTAGATGGCGATGGTGGCGTTAGTCACTTCCAGCGTGGCGGCGAACGGGAACAGAATCACCTGAATAAGCACAGGTAAAATCAGAATCGCGCGGGTTTGCGGTTCGCGCAGCAGCGACTGCAACTCTTTGCGGATTAACGTCCATAAGCGATGAAACATGCTCTTCTCCCTAATCCAGCCGACGTTTGGTTTTCAGCCACGTCAGGCCGATAAACATCACCGCCGAAGCGATCAAAAACAGCACGTTTACCACCAGCACCACTGGAATATTCCCGGCGAGGAACAGGCTTTGCAGGGTGCTGACGAAATAACGAGCGGGAATAATGTACGTCACCGCGCGGATCACCGCGGGCATACTGTCGATCTGAAAAATAAAGCCGGAAAGCATAATCGACGGCAGAAAAGCGGCGTTCAGGGCGACCTGAGCGGCATTGAACTGGTTGCGGGTAATCGTGGAAATCAGCAGCCCCATCCCCAGGGTACTGAGTAAAAACAGGCTGGAGATAAAAAACAGAATCAGCAGCGACCCGCGATACGGCACGCCGAGAATAAACACTGACACCAGCATACACAGCAACATCGCCAGCATCCCGAGAAAGTAATAAGGGATCAGCTTACACAGCAGCAGTTCCGTGCGGGTAATCTCCGTAGAGAGCAGAGCCTCCATGGTGCCGCGTTCCCATTCTCGCGCCACCACCAGCGAGGTGAGAATCGCGCCGATGACCGTCATGATAATGGTCACCGCACCGGGGATAATGAAGTGCTGGCTAATCGCCGCCGGGTTAAACCAGTAGCGGGTTTGTACATCAATAAGCGGCTCAAAGGTCTGCCCGTTGTCCTCCGCCCGCTGCATTTGCCAGATCTGCCAGATCCCTTCGACATACCCCTGCACAAAGTTAGCGGTATTCGGCTCACTGCCGTCGGTGATCACCTGAATCGGTGCGGTGGCGTTGGCGCGCTCCATCTGTTCGGCGAAATCCACGGGAATAACCACCAGACCGCGAATTTTCCCCGCCTGCATTTTGGCGATCAGTTCCTGACGGTTATCGCTGATGGTGGCGTCGATGTAGGGCGAACCGGTCATGGTGTGGGTGAAATCCAGCGCCGCTTCGCTACGCTGTTCCAGCAAAATCCCGACCCGCAGCTTGCTGGAGTCGAGGTTAATGCCGTAACCAAAAATAAACAGCAGTAGCAGTGGGATCACTACCGCAATCAGCCAGCTACTCGGATCGCGAACGATCTGCCGCGTCTCTTTGACGCACAGCGCCCGCACGCGACGCCAGGAAAGGATCGGGTTACTCATTGCTATGCTCCTTATCCCAGTCGTGGATCAACTGAATAAAGGCTTGCTCCATGGTGGGATCGGGTTGCTCATCGTTAGCCGACTGTGCTTTCAAATCGTCCGGCGTACCGCTGGCGATTAATTTCCCACGGTACACCAGGCCGATGCGGTCGCAATATTCCGCTTCATCCATAAAGTGGGTGGTGACCATCACCGTGACGCCTTTCTCTACCATGCTGTTGATGTGCAGCCAAAATTCACGGCGGGTGAGGGGATCAACGCCGGACGTCGGTTCGTCGAGAAACAGAATGTCCGGTTCATGCATCAGCGAGCAGGCCAGTGCCAGCCGCTGTTTAAAACCTAATGGCAGTTCATCGGTGGCGTGGGAGGCGATACTTTTCAGGCCGAACGCCTCGCTCATACGGGAGATTTTTTCGTTCTGCGCCCGACCGCGTAAGCCATACACACCAGAGAAAAAGCGTAAATTCTGTTCGACCGTCAGGTTGCCATAGAGCGAAAACTTTTGCGCCATATAGCCGAGATGCTGGCGCGCTTTACCGGAACTCTCTTTCAGATCCATCCCCAGCACCAGCGCCTGACCGGAGGTCGGCACCAGCAAGCCGCACATCATCTTAAAGGTGGTCGATTTCCCCGCGCCGTTTGGCCCGAGCAGACCAAAAATCTCCCCTCGTTTAACGGCAAAGTTGACGTGATCGGTGGCGGCAAAATCACCAAATTTCTTGGTTAGTTCTTTCGCTTCGATCACCGTCTCGCCGGGTGTGCCTTCTACCGTATGCAATATTGCACCCAGCGGCGATTCCGAGGTTCCGGCACCGCCCAGCAAATCAATAAACGCATCTTCAAAACGCGGCGTAGTTTCGTTGATGTTGATTTCCGGCATCCCTTCGGCATGGCGAATATCGTCTGGTGTGGCCTCTTTTTTGAGGATCAGACGTACCGATTTCCCCTGAATCATGCCGTCGCTGACCTGCGGCAGTTTCAAGGCGCGTTGCAACAGTTTGCGGTTGCCCTCGTGTGGACTGGTCATCAGAAAGCTGCGTCCGGCCATGGTTTGTGTCAGGGCTTTTGGTTCTCCCTGATACAGCAACTCGCCTTCGTTCATCAGTAACACGTCACGGCACTGCTCGGCTTCGTCGAGATACGAGGTACTCCAGAGGATTAACATCCCTTCGCCCGCCAGCTCATGCACCATCTGCCACAGTTCGCGCCGTGAGATAGGGTCAACGCCGACGCCGGGTTCATCGAGCAGCAACACTTTCGGTTCGCCCACCAGGGTACAGGCCAGACCGAGTTTTTGTTTCATCCCACCGGAGAGCTTGCCCGCCAGGCGTCCGGTAAACGGCCCAAGAGACGTAAACTCCAGCAGGCGAGCAAAAGTTTGCTTACGTGCCTCGCCGGTGACGCTGCGCAAATCCGCGTACAGATTGAGGTTCTCCATCACCGTGAGATCTTCATACAGACCAAATTTCTGCGGCATATAGCCGAGCACGGCGTGCAGCGCGCCGTCGTTTTTGATTGGATCAAAGCCAATCACCGTGGCATTGCCGCTGTCGGGTTTCAGTAATCCCGCCAGCATCCGCATTAGCGTGGTTTTACCTGCACCGTCCGGCCCCACCAGCCCCGTCACATAACCGGCGTGAATGGTACAATCGAGCGGCGCGACGGCGGGCTTGTCCATGCCCGGAAAGCGTTTTTCCAGGCCGTTCAGCGTGATAACGGCATCATTCATGTCCTGCCTCGTTACCGAATTGCACCGTCACCGGCATTCCCTGGCGTAACGCATCATCGGCGTCGGTCACCACAATACGCAGGCGATAGACGAGGTCGGTACGCAGATCCGGTGTTTCGACGGTTTTCGGGGTAAATTCAGCAGTCGGCGAAACGAAACCAATCTGTCCGTGATAGGGCTTGTCCGGGCGACCATCGGTATAAAGCAGCACTTTGCGCCCCGGCTGGGCCTGGTCAAGATTCCGTTCATCAACATAGGCACGTACCCACACCGGACGCGTTAGTGAAACGGTAAACACCGTGCCACCTTCATTGAGAACCGTGCCTGGCTCCACCGCGCGCGTTAACAGCGTGCCATCAGACGGTGCTATCAACGTTGAGTCCTGTAAATTCAGCTCCGCCTGCGCCAGTTGCGCCTGCGCCTGTTCGAGGCTGGCTTTCGCCTGAGCGATGTCCTGTTCACGGTTACCGGAACGGTACTGACGCAATTTATCCTGTGCTGATTTCAGCGTTGCCTGTGCCTGGTCGCGCGAGGAGCGGGCATTTTCCAGGTCATTTGCCGAAATGGTGCGGCTTTTCCACAGTCCTTGCTGGCGGTTATAGAAGTTCTGCGCATAGTCATAGGCGGCTTGAGCCTGTTTCACCGCTGCGGCGGCCTGAGCGATTTCTTCATCGCGATACCCGGCAAGCATCAGATCATACTGCGCCTGTGCCACCGAGACGCCCGCTTTCGCCTGCATCAGGGCAATCTCATACGGCTTGTGATCCAGTTCGCCCAGCACCTGGCCCGCTTTGATCGCATCACCTTCGTCCACCGCCAGCGATTCAACGCGCCCCCCAACACGGAAACTAAGATTTACCGTACGAATATCCACGTTGCCATACAGCGTCAGGCCGTTATCCTGGCGGCTTTGATACCACCAGTAGCCTCCGGCAACCACGGCGGCAAGTACCACTACCGCCAATCCGATCACGACAGGTTTTTTCATCACTACAAACTCCTTTGCGATAATCCTTGCAAAATCAGGTCGATATGACAGGTCACCGTCTGGTTGATCAGTTCGGTCTTTTCTTCATCGAACGCGGTCCAGCCGGTACGTAACAGAATTGTTTCTTTGCCAAGACGGAACGCCAGAATCTCACCAATCAACGCATGAGTATGGAGGATCATGCGGGTATCGTTGGCGTCGCAGCCGGTCCAGGCGGCAATCAGGCGTGTCAGGTGGCTGTGTAGCGGGCTAATCACCTGTTCGTGCACCAGGTGATAGGCTGCCGTGGGAGAGAGCTGCTCACGGGAGATAAACTTGCTGAGGTTGACGGTGTCATCCTGGGTGAGCAGCTTAATCATGTTCCTGCAGGCGCGAAGGATCAGTTCACGGATGGCTGCGCGATCAGGCTGTGGTTGTGCGAACAAGCGTTCGGCCTCTTCGGCGTGCGGACGGAACTGCTCGCCAATAAAATCGGCAATCCACTGGGCGCAGGCGAGGTACAAATCTTCTTTCGAACCGAAGTAGTAGGTGATGGCAGCGATATTCTGCCCGGCCTGGGCGGCTATCTCGCGGGTGGTGGCGTTCATTCCATATTCACCAAACTGCGCCAGTGCGGCAGCAATCAGCTGTTTTTTCGCCTGTTCACCCTTGATTGTCATGGCAGGATTATTCATCGCACAGTCCATTCTTAATCAAATGATTGATTAAGATTATGACTCCATAGGGGAGTTGTCCAGTATGGCTAAGAATTTTAGCTACGCCAGTCACAGGGATAATTTATGCGCTGCGTCACAAAAACTGCTACACTCCGCTCCCTCATGACATTGTGGTTTTTGTCATTTTCCTTTTCAGTATCTCCCTGAAAACTACACCGGTAACGGTCGGGGCGGTTCGGAGTAGTTATGTCTTTCGATTCTTTGGGTTTAAGCCCTGATATCCTGCGCGCCGTTGCCGAGCAGGGTTACCGTGAACCCACCCCTATTCAGCAGCAGGCGATCCCTGCGGTGCTGGAAGGCCGCGACCTGATGGCTAGCGCCCAGACCGGTACCGGTAAAACAGCGGGCTTTACGCTGCCGCTGTTGCAACACCTGATCACTCGCCAGCCGCACGCCAAAGGGCGTCGTCCGGTACGTGCGCTCATTCTTACCCCGACCCGTGAACTGGCTGCGCAGATTGGCGAAAACGTCCGTGATTACAGCAAATATTTGAACATTCGTTCGCTGGTGGTGTTTGGCGGTGTCAGCATTAACCCGCAAATGATGAAGCTGCGCGGCGGCGTTGATGTTCTGGTGGCAACACCGGGACGTTTGCTGGACCTGGAACATCAAAATGCAGTGAAGCTGGATCAGGTTGAAATCCTCGTCCTCGATGAAGCTGACCGCATGCTCGACATGGGCTTTATCCACGATATCCGTCGCGTGTTAACAAAACTGCCAGCGAAACGCCAGAACCTGCTGTTCTCTGCGACCTTCTCTGACGATATTAAAGCCCTGGCGGAAAAACTGTTGCACAACCCGCTGGAAATCGAAGTGGCACGCCGCAATACCGCGTCTGATCAGGTGACCCAGCACGTTCACTTTGTCGATAAGAAACGCAAACGCGAATTGCTGTCGCACATGATTGGTAAAGGGAACTGGCAGCAGGTGCTGGTGTTTACCCGTACCAAACACGGCGCTAACCATCTGGCTGAGCAGCTCAATAAAGATGGCATCCGTAGTGCGGCGATCCACGGGAATAAATCGCAAGGTGCGCGTACCCGTGCGCTGGCTGATTTTAAATCGGGTGACATTCGCGTACTGGTGGCGACCGATATCGCTGCGCGCGGTCTGGATATCGAAGAGTTGCCGCACGTCGTCAACTATGAACTGCCAAACGTACCGGAAGATTATGTCCACCGTATCGGGCGTACCGGTCGTGCGGCTGCTACCGGTGAAGCGTTGTCGCTGGTGTGTGTTGATGAACACAAACTGCTGCGTGATATCGAAAAACTGCTGAAAAAAGAGATCCCGCGCATTGCGATTCCGGGCTATGAGCCGGACCCGTCAATCAAAGCCGAACCGATCCAGAACGGTCGCCAGCAACGTGGCGGCGGCGGTCGTGGGCAAGGTGGTGGTCGCGGTCAACAGCAACCACGCCGTGGGGAAGGTGGCGCAAAATCTGCAAGCGCGAAACCTGCAGAAAAACCGTCTCGCCGCCTCGGCGATGCCAAACCGGCAGGCGAACAACAACGTCGCCGCCGTCCGCGTAAACCTGCCGCTGCGCAGTAATCTTTTATGCCGGGCTATGCCCGGCATCAGGCTGATGAACAAACGCAAAACTGCCTGATGCGCTACGCTTATCAGGCCTTGTATTATCCCTCCAGTGCAGAGAAAATCGGCCAGTTTTCTCTG
>NZ_JAHZSO010000170.1:0-1281 GCF_028421345.1 Escherichia sp. S10b | reverse complement strand
CAGCATTCGCACTTCTGATACCTCCAGCATACCTCACAGTACACCTTCGCAGGCTTACAGAACGCTCCCCTACCCAACAACGCATAAGCGTCGCTGCCGCAGCTTCGGTGCATGGTTTAGCCCCGTTACATCTTCCGCGCAGGCCGACTCGACCAGTGAGCTATTACGCTTTCTTTAAATGATGGCTGCTTCTAAGCCAACATCCTGGCTGTCTGGGCCTTCCCACATCGTTTCCCACTTAACCATGACTTTGGGACCTTAGCTGGCGGTCTGGGTTGTTTCCCTCTTCACGACGGACGTTAGCACCCGCCGTGTGTCTCCCGTGATAACATTCTCCGGTATTCGCAGTTTGCATCGGGTTGGTAAGTCGGGATGACCCCCTTGCCGAAACAGTGCTCTACCCCCGGAGATGAATTCACGAGGCGCTACCTAAATAGCTTTCGGGGAGAACCAGCTATCTCCCGGTTTGATTGGCCTTTCACCCCCAGCCACAAGTCATCCGCTAATTTTTCAACATTAGTCGGTTCGGTCCTCCAGTTAGTGTTACCCAACCTTCAACCTGCCCATGGCTAGATCACCGGGTTTCGGGTCTATACCCTGCAACTTAACGCCCAGTTAAGACTCGGTTTCCCTTCGGCTCCCCTATTCGGTTAACCTTGCTACAGAATATAAGTCGCTGACCCATTATACAAAAGGTACGCAGTCACACGCCTAAGCGTGCTCCCACTGCTTGTACGTACACGGTTTCAGGTTCTTTTTCACTCCCCTCGCCGGGGTTCTTTTCGCCTTTCCCTCACGGTACTGGTTCACTATCGGTCAGTCAGGAGTATTTAGCCTTGGAGGATGGTCCCCCCATATTCAGACAGGATACCACGTGTCCCGCCCTACTCATCGAGCTCACAGCATGTGCATTTTTGTGTACGGGGCTGTCACCCTGTATCGCGCGCCTTTCCAGACGCTTCCACTAACACACACACTGATTCAGGCTCTGGGCTGCTCCCCGTTCGCTCGCCGCTACTGGGGGAATCTCGGTTGATTTCTTTTCCTCGGGGTACTTAGATGTTTCAGTTCCCCCGGTTCGCCTCATTAACCTATGGATTCAGTTAATGATAGTGTGTCGAAACACACTGGGTTTCCCCATTCGGAAATCGCCGGTTATAACGGTTCATATCACCTTACCGACGCTTATCGCAGATTAGCACGTCCTTCATCGCCTCTGACTGCCAGGGCATCCACCGTGTACGCTTAGTCGCTTAACCTCACAACCCGAAGATGTTTCTT